>JBKPMX010000048.1:0-15172 GCA_046765655.1 Acidobacteriota bacterium | reverse complement strand
CGCCACGGATATGTTCGTGTTCCTTTGGTGAGCGCGATGTAGTCGGCCCCTTCGCTCACTCTGTAATTCCGATCGCCCTTAAGCTCTTCTGATACAGGGTAAGGGGGAAACTTCGCGAAGAGACTATTGCTGCTGTCGCCGTGGAACCAAAGCCCAGGGTAATCATCGACGTCTGCGTCTCCAATAATCAGTTTAGGACCGTTGGCATCAATGACGGCAGGAATGCTCGCCATACTCGTTTTCGGAATTTCCTTCAGCGGCAGATACACAAACTCTCGTTCATTGTGAGAAAAGAGACTATCTTCCTTCGGATAGTAGACGTGAAAGTTATCGACGAAATTGAAAGCGGCTTCTTCGTCGTAGATTTTAACTTCGTTCTGCGGGAGTGACGTTTCAAACCTGTAGGCTGCACCATTATCATAAAGACGAAACACCACGGCGTATGCGTCTTTGAATTCGAGGCGTAGCTCATTGAATTGTTCGTGAAGCAAGGAAAACTTCTGCGGAACGGGTACCCGAAGATCGCGATTGACGCTTGTCGGTTTGGCGCCGAGAACCTGTGGGTTTATTCCAAGTTTGCGATGGTCCACATCCAACGCCAAAGTGGAATTCTTCAGAAGAAGTTGTTCATTTAATAACAGGTCATATTCGATTCGATCGCCGATACGGATGTGGAGAGAAATCTTCTTATTCGGCGAGGTTAGCTGATAGCTAGTTGTCGCGTGGGCATGACCGAGAGCCCCCATCACAACGACGATCGACCCGATAGCGGTCGAGGTTAGTCTACGAAGCAGTCCGGTTTTCATATTGAAGGATCTAAGGGCTGTAAATTCGGTCAACACAGTGGCGAACAATCAGTATCCCGACACCCGGTAGCGTCTGGTCCAGGTTCCGGTTACAGCGCCGCAATCGAAAGTGGACCCGACGCTACCGCGTGTGGGTACTGACTGTTTGCCACTGTATTGACTTCATCGTTTAAGATCCGCCGCCCAGTTCAGGACGACAGTAATCGGTAAAAACGTAGCTTCCTGCATCGGCACGCCTATCAGGAATCTTTGACCGTCGGTCGTAGCGTCAAATGCCGCTCCACCAAGGCCGCCTGGTAGCGCGGCTCCGCGAACTTCAAACAAAGGTTGCGGCGTTCCCGCTTCAAAAGTGTCGCCATCCATTTTGACTTCGACACTCATCAGTTTATCTCCACTAACATAGAAGATTTCTTTACCGTCGCGGCGCCACGTAGGTGGGCCACCTCCTCCCCTGGAGATTTGCCACTTGCCTCGTCCAATTGGAAAGCTCTGGACGTAAACCTCGCGAGGTCCGGTCTCATCAGAGACGTAAGCGATCCAGCGCCCATTGGGCGAAAATCGCGCATCACGTTCGCCGAATGGTGTTTCAAGATATGCAAACGGCTTACGATCTCCGGAGAGCGGCACAATCCAAATATCAGCGCGTGTCTGAGGTGATAGTTTATGAAACGCGATGAACTGTCCATCTGTGGACCAGTCGTTGCAGAACTCCGCTTCGCTTGAAACCAGGATCTGTTCCTCATTGCCGCTTCCGTTGGAAGACTTCTGGTACATATTTACATGCCCATCGCGGTTCGAGGAGAACGCGATACGACCACCGTCGGGTGACCAGATCGGAAAGATTTCATTCCCGCTGTCGAAGGTGAAACGCGTTTGTCCTCCGTGCGCAAGATCGAGAATCCAGACATCCCATCTCGTGGACGGATCACGCAGCGCGATAACGAGTCGTTTGTCATCGCGCGAGAGTCGTATGTAACCATAGTCGGCTGCTTTGGCGACGGTGCCAACTTGCTTACCCTGTCGATCAACCCAGATAAGATCTGCTTTATTGAAGTCGGAGCCACCGTAATACACGAGTACTCCAGTTTCGGAAATAGAGAAGCGGGCCAGATTACTAGTTACGTCGAAACCGATGACAGCATCCGCTATTGCGATGGGTTCGCCTTTCACTTCGAGTCGATCAAGATCAAACTCGTGTGCCATCAGCGTTCCTTCCCTTACGTAAAGCAGATAACCCGGCGGAGAATAGACTGCACCTGAGTCCGCATTGATGAGATGTTTGGACTCTTTCGCGTCCAGCGATCCAACACAGATGGAGTTGCCTTCGTAAGTGGCCCCCCGAGCGAAGAACAGAAAATGTCGCCCGTCGGGGAGAAACCAGGGGAATCGATGCGAGATCTCGCCACGCGATTCGTCGAGCGCAGTTACTTCGGAGACCGCACCTCCGGCGGCCGATACTCGTGCAAGCGGGCCTTCTGAAGCGGGCGCGAAGACAATAACGCCGTCACGATTCCAGGTGCCGCCGCGACCGTTCGGAGCGTTCGCTATGTTTTGCGGCACTCCACCGGTTACGTCAATTCTTTTCAGCTTGTTATCTGTGCTGCTAACGAATGCCAGATTCCGACTGTCGGGAGACCAGAATGTTGTGAAAAACGGATTGTCAGTTCCCGGCAAAGGTTGAGCGGTAGCTGAGTCCAGCGAGCGCAGCCACAGGACCTGTTTGCCGTCCGCATTCGGGGCTCCGTAGACGACACGTTGCCCGTCAGGGGAAACACTCAACGTTGAGATCACGCCTTTTGGCGGAGGTGGGATGGTCAAGCGGACAGCGTGGATCTCTTCCTTCTGTGTCGGTCTCAAGTAAGGAACTAGAAACGCCAAAGCGGCGAGTACCGCCAATAGACCAGCCACGATCCATGGGAAACGGTTGCGCCACCTCGTGTTTCCCGAAAGTGCCGGCGGTGCGGCATCCGGTTGGGAAGTGATAGTCGAGCCGGATAGCGCCTCGAGCGCAAACACCAGATCCCGAGCGGAGTGAAAACGCGATTCCGGATTCTTCTCAAGGCAATGGTTGACGAGTCGTTCAAGAGCAGGCGAAACGGCTTTGTTTGAATCCGAAACTTCTGGCGGATCTTCTTTTAAGATCGCACTCATCGTTTCGGCCGGTGATTCACGATGAAAGGCCCTCCGGCCAGAGAGCATTTCGTAAAGAATCGCGCCAAATGAAAAAAGGTCTGAACGCTGATCGATTGGATGTCCTTTCAACTGCTCCGGCGACATGTATCCAACAGTTCCAATCAGCACGCCCGGCGCGGTGTCAACGCGACGAGTTGGAATATCAGTTTGTGCCTGATCACCGCCTAGTTGAGTCAGCTTTGCGAGGCCGAAGTCTAGAATCTTCACGCGGCCGTCGTTAGTGATGAAAATGTTCTCAGGCTTCAGATCACGATGGATGATTCCCTTCTCGTGGGCAGCAGCGAGCCCATTGGCAATTTGCAGCGCATAATCGATTACACGTCGCTGGCCTAACGCAACTCCACCGCTTCGTTGCCGAAGAGTTTCGCCTTTAAGGAGCTCTGAAACCAGGTAGAAGGTTCCATCATGCGTGCCTACGTCATAGATCGACAGAATATTAGGGTGATTCAATGAACTTGCGGCACATGCCTCCTGCTCGAAGCGTCTGAGGTGATCTTCGTTTGCGGAATAAGTAGCAGGTAGAACTTTAATCGCCACATCGCGAGCTAGTTGTATGTCGCGCGCCGCGTAGACCTCCCCCATTCCGCCTTCACCGATCTTTGAGCGGATCTCGTAGCGACCGAGTTTGGTGCCAGCACTGATACTCATTGCTTCAAAGCAGCAGTCCAATTCATAACGATCGTCATGGACGTCGAGCTATTATTCTGAACGTTGGTATTGATAAGAAAGCGCTGACCATCCGGCGTTGCGCCGTAGCAGAGACCATTGGAGGCTTTGATATTGGCTTGCAATAACTGGCGGGGGATGCTTGCTTGGAATTTTGGAGACTCCGTGATGTCAACCGCCATCAACTTGCCTTCGAATGTAAGGTAATAGAGTTCCTTCCCATCATCTCGCCACAGCGGTAGGCCGGCTCCTTCCGACGAGATACGCCATTTCTCACCAGTAGCAGCGAAAGGCTGAACGAAAACATCCCATTTACCTGACTCGTTCGAGGTATATGCCACATAGCGGCCGTTAGGCGATATTTGAGCCTGGGACTGATCATAAGCCGTGGTTTGAAAGAGCGGACTCGCCTTGTTATCGACTAATGACAACGTCCAAATCGCGCCTTTCGACTTCGGAGCCCAATTCTCAAATAGGATAACCTTTCCATCGCGCGACCAAGACGTCGGGAACTTGGCGCTATCGGAACTGAAGACTAGTTGATCATTACTCGCTCCGCCCGCTGGCTTCAAATACAGATCAATCTTTCCACCACCCGAGCGATTTGATCCGAAAACAACTTGCTTACCGTCTGGTGACCAAGCAGGATCAGCTTCAACGGAGGGCTCAAAAGTAAGCCTCGTTATGAGGTTGTCGCGGGCTAGGTCAACGAGCCAGACGTCAGCGACGCGGCCGTCTGCGTCGGCTAAGCTTGTAGCGACGGTTTTGCCGTCAGGTGAAAGAACTGCTCCGACATAGGACCGGGCTTCACCGACGGTACTTAGTTTTTTACCTGCACGATCGAACCACGTTAATTGTGAGTTTGGACTGCCGACTTGATACGCCAAGGCACCTGTTTCTGAAACAGAAAAATCGAATTCATGGTTCTGCCCCACCTCGAGGATGTTTGTCGCAAGCACTGTTGGCTCGCCACTGAATTTAAGCGTGGAGACATTGAAAGCGTGTGCGACTAGAGCTCCCTGGTTAACGTAGATTAAGTAACCTGCAGCGTACTCCAGTCGAGAAATTGCGTTGAAGAGAATCTCCGTTTCTTGAGAGTCGAGGGAGCCAAGTCGAACATGATGATCCTCTTTCGTCTCGGCATCAGCGAGAAACAGGAAGTGTCGACCATCAGGCAGAAAGTAGGGCCATCTATGAGCTTCTTCTCTTTCGCCTGCTTTTGTCGCGAGCGTAGGAGTACCACCCTGCGCTGAAACCCGATACACACCTTCCAATCCGCCAAACAGAATTATTCCATCGCGGTTCCAAGTGCCCCCTCTGTCCTCGCCGGCATCGCAAAGCGTTTGTGGCTGTCCCCCTGAAGCATCAATTTTCAGGAGTTTCCTGTTTGAAAAGTAGGCGATGAAACGGCTATCGGGTGACCAAAATGGCGCGACTGCGTCGTCGGTTCCCTCCAACGGTTTCGCATCGACAGCGTCGAGCGGCCGCAGCCAAAGAACTCGCTTTCCGCTCGGGCTCGTCGCGACAAAAACCACGCGCGAACCATCAGGCGAGATTGTCACGCGTGCTGGATAGTTAACGTTCTCAGGCATGGCGAGCGTGAGTCGCACAAGCGGACTCGCTGCGGTCGATCGAGAAAAGTGAACAAACGCGAGTGCCGACAGCGCCAAGAGAAGCACAGCACAAGCAGCCATCCAAACTATTCTCTCGCGACTCCACTTCCTCCCGGAAGCTGATCCGTCGCGGGGAGGCAACGATGGATGGCTTGTTACATCGCTGAGCGACTCCAGCGCAAACGCAATATCAGTTGCGGATTGAAAACGACGATCAGGACTCTTTTCCAAACAATGCGAGACAACGCGTTCGAGTGCCGGCGCAATGTTTGGATTTGTCCCACTGAGGTCAGCAGGGTCTTCTTTTAGTATTGCGTTGAGAGTTTCAACTGCAGAGTCTCCACGAAACGCCCGCCTCCCGGAAAGCATTTCATAGAAGACAGCACCAAAGGAAAAGATGTCGGTACGATGATCGACGGGCCGTCCGCGCACCTGTTCGGGCGACATGTATCCGGCGGTTCCCATAACTGCGCCCGGATCAGTATTGACCTTACGAGTCAGTACATCTGTCTGGTGATCGGCATCGGAAGCGGGCTCGACGAGCTTCGCCAATCCGAAGTCTAGAATCTTCACGTGCCCGTCATTAGTGATGAAGATATTGTCGGGCTTCAAATCGCGATGGACGATTCCCTTTCCATGCGCGGCAGATAAACCGTTTGCAATCTGGGAAGCGAAATCGACAGCCTTGCGTGTCGACACGGCACCACCGCGCAGTCGTTCACGCAGTGTTTGGCCTTCGAGTAGTTCGTAAACCACGTACGGTGCGCCTTTGTGCGTTTCGACGTCGTAAACCGCGAGGATGTTGGGGTGGTTCAACTTGCCCGTGGCCTGGACTTCCTGTTCAAAACGTTGCAGGCGATCTGCATCGGAAGAAAACGCTGGAGGCAGAACTTTGATCGCAACATCGCGATTGATCTTAGGATCACGAGCCTGGTAAACCACGCCCATTCCACCCGCGCCGAGTTGCGAGCGGATTTCATAACGGCCGATGTTAGTTCCAGGTGACAGAGTCATCTAGTGCTGCGGTCTTACGGGATACCAACCTGACTCACGAGAGTGTCGAACCTGGTATCTGAACGTAAGCCATCGAGACTGGGATCTACCTTCAAACTAACCAACTGAAAATCGTGTTCTTCGTAAGCTTTGTTGAGCCATTCGAAAGCAGCATCAGTATCGTTCAATCCGGCGTAGATACTCGCTATAGAATACGGATATGCGGTTCCAGACTCGGTGACTTCTTTAAGCAGCCTCAATGCCTCGCTTCGGTTTCCGCATCTCCCATACGCGTGGGCCATAATTGCTTTCACTGACGCTTCTGCCGGCATTCCTTTCAGCATCTCCAACACCTTCTGAAACTCAATCATCGCCTCTTCATAAAGGCCTTTTTGCGCCAACACGTTTCCTCTCACGCTTCGCGCAGCGAGAAAGTTCGGTTCCATCTCCAGCACTTTCTGAAGTTGTTCGAGAGCGCTGTCGTATTCACGAGCGAGATAGAAATTCAGAGCCGCGGTCATGTTCATCAAGAGCGATAGCGGATCCAACTCAACTGCGAGACGGGCTTCCCGTTCGGCTTCGATATGACGACCCACGTTCGCCAGATAGATCGCATACCAGTGATGAGCCTCAGCATAGCTTGGGTTCAGCCGCAATGCTCGTTTGAAACTGGTTTCGGCTCCCGCAAAATCCCAATCGTAAAGAAAACGATAGAAGCCAAGCGATGCGTGAGCCTCACCGAGCGTTTCATCTAACTCCAATGCCTTTACAACTGAGTGTTTGGCTTGGTCGCGCTGGGCCAGGTAGTTGTAACAATCGCCGAGAGCGGCGTGGGCCAACCCATAAGTCGGATCTTCCTGAATCGCCTGCTGCAGATGCTCTTTTGCTTTCTCCACACCATCGGGCGTCAGCTTGTTGAAGTAGTAACGACCTTTGAGATAACAGACGTAAGATTCATGGGTCCGCGGTGGCCGAGATAATCTGAGGTCTTCTTGCAGTCGAAGTTTGTCAGTAAGTTTAGCGACAATGGTTTCCGCAATGGCGCCCACGTCATCGATACCGCGAATGTATTGTCCTCCCCAAAGGTGGCGATCGTCACTGGCATCGATCAATTCCACACTGATCGATAACAAGCCATCCGTCTGGGCCACGCGACCGAGCAGCAATGCTTGAACCTTCAACTCGTGTCCGACAGTTCGCGCATCGACTTCGCGTCCTTTGTATCGGAACGCTGAGTTGCGCGAAATCACGCGAAGCGGCTTGAGTTGCGCTAAACGGGTGATAAGACTGTCGGTAAGTCCATCTGCAAGATAATCGATCGTAGCGTCGCCGCCGACGTTCACAAATGGCAATACCGCAATCGATTCGATCCGTTTCCACTGCTCTTCGATCAAGACTTCCCTCACGCGTGCAACGAACCGATAACCTCGCCAGGGTATAGTCTCAATGTACCGGTGCTCGCGTGGACCTTCTCCGAGCACTTCACGCAAGGTCGAAATAGTGCGCGAGATGTTTCCGTCTTCAACTGCGGTGTCAGACCAGACGCGCCTCATAACGTCATCTTTCGTGAGTATGTGTCCGCTGTTTTGGACGAGCATCAGCAGGATGTCAAAGACCTTAGGACGCAATGGGACGACGGCACCGTCGCGGGTTAACTGCCGCTCACGCGCATCGACGCGAAATGGTCCAAACTCGTAGGTGGTTTGTGTCTGACCGAACATCGCCTCTGACTTTTTCCGAACTTTTTCTTAAATCGTGAAGGACTTTAAAAGCGCAATGGGTCTAACCTCCGACGCTATCAAAGGGCTAACGATAACATCTGAGACGGGTAATTTGCGGAGATTCTAGTGAAACAAGGACAACGGAGCAATGCAGACCTAGAGGATCCCCACGGCAGAGATCAGGTCAGTACCACCTCGCCGTCGCGGGTGGGTACGAAGCCAGGGTATCCAGTCGAAATCTCTCTGTGCAACCTCGGCGTACTCTGCGTCTGTGGTGAAAAAGACGCCGCGAACACGCACCACAGAGACACAGAGTACGCCGAGGTTGCACAGAGAATTAGCTTCACACCACGCGCCACCGCAAGGTGGTTGTGACCTCATTCCCCGCATGCACCGATTGACTGAAAGGAAACAAAACCAATGAACGAGATCGAAAGACAAATTGTCAGACTAGAAGAGGAACTAACCCAAACGGAGATGCGAGTTGACGTTGATGCGCTGGATCGAATCTATGCAGACGACATCATGGTGACGGCGCCAATCGGCATCTGTGTAGACAAGCCAGCGGTGATGACCGAGGTTCGGCAGGCGGCGGATAAAGCCATAGTCGGGCGATTCGACAAAGATGATCTAAAGGTACGTTCGTACGGCGATACAGCGGTGTCGAGTTATCGAATTACGGCTGAAGCAACCTTCGAGGGTGTGGAGATCAAACGTCAGTTATGCATAACGAACGTTTGGATGAAGCGCAGCGATGAGTGGCAGATCGTAGCGAGACACACCGCGAGTCTGCCCAGCGACACTCCACCTGTGACTGAACGATTGTGAACTGGAGACCACCGACTTCACGTCGGTGGTACTTGAATTTCAGCCTACGAAAGGGTCCGTCGAAGCTTGAAACACACCACCGACTTCATGTCGCTGGTACTTGAATTTCAGCCTATGCCGCTGCACGAAGACATTGATGGTTCAGGGCGCGGGCGAAACCGACTGTAAATTAGTAAGCGGTGTAGTCTGAAATTGAACCTCCACCGACATGAAGTCGGTGGTCTGCGATAACGCGATGTTAGAAGTAACGAAGCTCGTATTGGCCGCCAACCTCAAAACCGAGGTTCGAGTAGAAGGCGATGGAACCCGTCTGCTGATTCTCGACAAATAGATAGATGGCCTTAGTTCGGTCCTTAAGGGCTTGTCCTAAAGCCAACATGCACTGTCGGCCAACGCCTCTACCGCGTTGTTCCGGACTAACGTAAACACCCTCGACGTAAGTGGCGTCGGCCAACTCCGCCAGGACATCCGCCTTGAAGATTAATTTGCCGTCCCTAATGAGAACCCAAACTCGGTTCTTCTCGATGCGCCGCAGGTATCGCTCGCGAAATCCGTTTGGATCTTTTTCTAGCGGGTTCACTTTGCTCGTTTCCTGAACCATCTGTGCATGAGCATCGGTGAGTAATTCGAGATCCTCAGCGGTAGCCGGCCGCAGCCTGAAATCTTCTGAGACATTACAGGCGAGAATAGGCGCACGAAGAAAAAGTATCGGACAGACAACGCGAGGCTGCTCTTTGTCTCCGGCATAATACTTCCAGAATTCTTCAGCAACGCTGCGCTCAGCCATCACCAGGTTCTTAGAAGACTTGCGTCGTGCTACTGCCGCGAATGCTTTGATCGCGTTTGAGGTTTGCGCGTTAAGAAGCACGGTATGCCCGATCAAGGCGACGCCCTCAAGCTCGCCCGCCTCGTTACGGCAGGCATAGAAGTCGCCGCGGTTGCGTGGGCTGGTGAAACTATTGTCGTTGATGAAGCCGGCCATGATGACGTTCGTGAGCGAGTCGGCCGAGAGCAGTGATAACACGTGGCATTGTTCGTAAGGCGACAAGCGAGCAATCGAGAGACCAGGCACGGAACTGGTCGAGGGACACGACAGGCTTTCCTGGGTACTGGATAACGAGTCCGAATCGGGTTTGTAGACTAGGATGGACATCAGTTTGTGGTAATTATGGAACGAAGTGTGGTTACTGCACCGAGCCATCTTCCTGAATCGCGCTCATCTCGCTCGTAGCGTCGCCGTTAACGAGAACAGAGAGAGCCCAGATTGGACCACCGTCTCCTATCGCGACGCCATCTCCAATTGCTACGCCATCAGAAAGAAGAATGCCATCACCGATCGCAACGCCGTCTCCGATTGCGACACCATTTCCAAATGCGATGGTGGAGAGGAATACATCGCCATCGCCCAGTGCTACACCGGTGCTTGTGAGAATGTTATCGCCGATCGCGACACCATCTCCGATTGCTACTCCATCACCTACCGCGACGCCGTTACCAACCGCAACGCCATCGCCTAGCGCAACGCCGACATCATAAATCCGGTGATATTGAATAATGAGGTTTACACCGGTTGCGTAGCTTCGGTTCAAGAGAATTCCCTGGGCCCAGGGGAAAGAGTAACCGTCCAGAGAGGAATACGGGGACGGCAGAGTGGTTGTTATAAGCAGATGTGTGCCGAGCGGCGTTGCGTTGGTTAGATCCGTTCTCACAAGTTTAGCAAGGCGTATTGCCCCTTCGATATTGAGTTGACCTGCACCTTGTTCCAGCATGTTGTAGCCGGCAAGAGGTTGAGCCGTGTACATCAGGATCATCTTCACCATGTTAGGCGTGAGCTTCGGGTTAGCCTGCAGCAAGAGCGATACAGCGCCCGACACGAGTGGCGTAGCCATTGAGGTTCCACTCATGCGCATCATTTTGTGATTCGCATTACTTCCTGGGGTACATTCCAACTGCGGAAATTCTGAGACAATCTGATTGCCACGACCTTCAGCCGAAACGAGTTTATTGCCGGGCGCAACAAGATCTGGCTTGATGATGTTGTCGTAATACTTAACCCCATCCTCTGTCCGGTAACTGCGAGTAGGACCACGTGAGCTATAGGTCGTGACCCTATCATCTGAGCGCATGTCCGTGCCAAAGGTATTCGAAGCACCCACTGTAATCACAGAAGGATCATTTCCTGGCGCGTGGATGCGGCCGTAAATCTTTCGTCCTGTTGAATCAGTGCCATCATTTCCAGCCGCGGCTACTACTACAATGCCCGCATTAACAAGCCGTCGAGCAGCAACACAAAGTGGATCATTTCTGTATGAGTCGACTGCCGGTGCACCCAGACTTAAATTGACAACTCTGATTCTGTATTTTTGAAAGTTCTTGTCACCTAGAGGCCGATTTGGATCAACAGGAGCAAGTATCCAATTGAGGGCAGCTATTACATTAGAGACGGTACCAACGCCGCTCTCATTGAGTACTCGGAGATTAATGATCTTCGCTTCCGGAGCCACACCCGCATATGAGCCATGCGAAACATGACCTATTCCCGCAGCTAGCGAAGCGACGTGCGTTCCGTGTCCATAAGCGTCGTCAACGCGTCCTTCGCCAGTGAAATCAAGCTGAGCATCCACGCGGCTACCGATTTCGTGGTGGTCCTTGTCAATTCCGGAATCCAATATGGCGATATTTGTGTCTTTCCCTTTGATTCCGCTGTTGCCAGCCTGCGTGCGCATGAATGCTGCGCCGGTCGTTTGCTCGACGTGCCCAAGAAGCTGAACTTCTCGATCGGGCGAAACAAATTCGACTTCTTCAAACTCGGATAGTTCATCGACAACGCTCAGTGGCAATTCCACAACAAGCGAGCTTAATTCCTTGAAGTCGCCTTTGATGCTAACACCAGTGCGTCGAAGCACGGCATTCAATTGCGGCGATGGTGGTTGGTTTAGTTGAAGGATGACTTGGATCGATCCATCTGAGTCTAAACCGGCCAAAGATTCCGAGATCTTTGCGTGCTTGCTGGGTGTACCTTTCGGTTGGGAACTACCGTTCGAGACAGCCTCGACTCCGATTGGAGCAAGAACGTAGACACAAAAGCACGCAAGTAGACTAGCTACGACGATCAATGAGGGGGCTAGAGACGGCTTGTGGTGTTTCATCTTTTCGGCTCCGCACGGGTGGAAACTGCAACCACACGAGGTAGGCGCTCGACAACTTTGCACCGACCGTGCCGCACGGCGAGTCAGAAATTTTACGGATTACAAGGCACGGAGCGGCGCGCTTGGGCCGGCTGAGGTCACTTTGGCAGGTCAATCTGAAAACCTTGGTCACATTGATAGTCGTGAGAATAGCTTGTGAGAATGCGTGAGTATCACACTGAGGCGCTTCCAGATTCTTGAGTCGGTAACGGCATTACACAAAATAGACGGGCTCTACTGCCGAAACAAGACGGATGGATGGGCCACGTCCTTGTTATCCAAAATCGCGTCGGCAGGCTTCGGATTGCATTAGGCTAGATGGATCTCGCGCGTAGCCAGTTCAGTTAGGACGGCGAATCGGTCCATCTTACTTGGATCGCTTTTTCCAACAGATTGAGTAGCGCCAGAATAGATGTCTTCTCACAATTGCGCCGGGTAGCACCCGTCTACAAGTCTCTTCGACTTGCCGTAGCGTGAGATATCTATCCGTTTTGCCGTGATGCTCATATGCCTCTCGGATCTCGTCAGATGGCTTCAACCTGCCCGTCTTGATTAGTCGCAAAACCCCGGCGGAGGCATAGGAAACAGAATCGAAAAACAGATCGGCAACCGTGGATCGCTGATACAGGTCAAGGCAAACAAAGATGCCCTCGGCTTTTAGCGCCTGCTTGACCTTGTTAAGAACAGCCTCGAGCGGCAGATGGTGAAGCGTTGTCAGCGTGGCAATGAAGTCGAAATGATTGCTCAGAAGCGGATACTCGAGGACATCACCCAAAACGAACTCGATGTTTGGAGACAGTGCGGAGTTCTCTCGAGCAACGCGAATCATCTGCGATGATAGATCAATCGCCAACACCTTTGCTGCGCGTGTGGCAAGCAATTGCGAGAATCTGCCGGTGCCGCAGCCGATGTCGAGCGCGTGCTCGCAGTCTTCAGGAAGCTGACTTAAAAGGAACTTGTGATAATGAGCGTTATGATCCCACTGCTCCTCTGGCAGCAGCGCAATACGATCGAAATCAGATTGAAGGGTTTCGACAGTCTGCGCTGGAGAGTTCATCGCAGGTATTTTCGCACAATCTGGCTGGTCGGCACCTGTGCTTTCAGGCGATGAAGAGTTTGGTACAAGCCCATCTCTGCGCGGGCCATGAATATTAGATCGGCTAGCATCCCCTTGGTCCGAAACAGATTCTTCGATTCATTCATATAGTCGTTCAAAAACTTTTGGTTACCAAAATCGAATCTAAAATCGTTTTTAGGGTTCGGCGGATAAACCTTTCTGTAGAAATTCTCCGCAAACCTAACCAATGAGGCGCGCGCCTGCCGAACCAAGCTGAGACCCTCTGCGCTATAGTAATCTTCGAGACGTTTTCCGAATTCGGAAGAATGAATTGATCCGGAATAGAGAAAGGCCTGATGTAAATAGTTGACGGTCGCCGGCGAAAGAGTCTTTACGCATCCAAAATCCACCAGAGAGATGCGACCAGTACTGGCGAAGAGATAATTACCCCAGTGTGGGTCGGCGTGAAGCGTTCCAATCTTCAGCACCTGAAAGTAGAACAGATCGAATAATCTCGTGCCGAGTTCATTGCGCACTTTCTGAGATGGACGGCTCGCAAGAAAATCATCCAGATGCTGACCACGCATGAGCGACATCGTCAAAACCTTACCCGCCGAGTACTTCCGCAACAGCTTTGGCACCTCGACAAACGAGAGCGGCGCTAATTCGCGTTTAAAAAATTCGATGTTGTTTGCCTCTCGCTGGTAATCAGTCTCTGCCAGGAACTGTGTCTCAAGTTCGTCAATCGCAACCTTTGGTAAATGACCTGATGCTTGTGCGGGTTTTGAAATCGTGCGAAAGAGTTTGACGTCGTTCCTTATTGCATCGCGGATTCCGGGATATTGAACCTTGACGGCTGCGAACTCACCTTCTTTCGTGACGGCACGATGTACCTGGCCCAAAGACGCAGCAGCGAAAGGTTCAGACGTGAAGTCTTTGAAGATCTCCTCGGGTTCACGCCCGAGACTTTTCTTAATCTGAACACGCACAAGCGAAGGATGCATTCCGGGAGCTTGCATCTGAAGTGTCGCCAGCTCGGCAAGTGTTTCATCGGGCAAGACTCCTGTCTGCAAACTTAGCGTCTGACCAAGTTTCATCGCCGTTCCGCGCAATGCCTGCATTTCGTCGCGCATCCTTCGCGCGGCGCGAGTATGAGTCGACTTAAGTTTCTCGCGGCTCTTAGTCTCGCCAAGGAACGCACGTTGCAACGCGTAGCCGAGATAACTACCGGCAATATCTGCACCCATCGAAGCCATGCTAAAGGCGCGACGAATTGAAGTGTCCTTGCGCGCTGTCATCTAGGGTTTGCCCTTCCTCAACAACGCAACACCAATCGTTAGTGAGCGATCAAGAAAGGCGAGCGTGTTCTGCTTGTCTTCGGATGTATCGTAAAGCCAGTAAAGCAGGGTTCCGAGGTAGTAGATCCAAAACACTTCAGGGGCCAGAAACGCGAGTGGATTCTGTTTCTGTTTGGGAATTGACTCTTCGATCAGTTCCTCCACGAATCCGAGATATCGATGGCGCAACTCCATCGCGCGATGACTGAAGGGACCAAGCGGCGAAGAAGGTTTCAACGCATGGAGCAACGCCGCGCCAATGAACCGTTCGTAAGGGGCGAGGTATTCGAGTTGGCTTTCTACAAGCGCAAAGAGTTTTTCCTCAAGCGAGGCCTTGCGTAAACGTGGATTGTCGCGCACTGAAGCGACGGCATGACCAACTTCCTGCTCGAAGAAATAGAGTGCAATGTCTTCTTTGCTTTTGAAGTAATTAAAGACTGTACCTTCGGCGATTCCTGCCTTGCGGGCGATCGCGCGCGTCGTGGTCCCGTCGAATCCCTTTGTCTGAAACAGATTCAACGCCGCTTTCACGATCCGATTCCGAATGGCCTGTTTGTTCTGCGCACGACGTCCAGGCGTCCGCTTCGTAACCGCCGTCTGCTTGGCCGGCTTACGGCTCGCCTTTTCCTGTGGCGTTTTCTTAATGGTCATAGACTAAACGGTGAGTACGCTCAGAATATATATGAGTGCACTCATGATTTGTCAATTGGTTTCATAGACAATTGGTGCAACTCCCCCCCTCGGTAGCGCGCGCCATGCGGGACTCGGTT
>JBKPMX010000047.1:0-10648 GCA_046765655.1 Acidobacteriota bacterium | reverse complement strand
ATTTCAAGCAAGTTGGTGATTGCGGGTCGAGCGGGATCAAACCTGATTTCAGTGCTTGAATCAGTGACGGCGCGTTTGAACTTTCGCTGGATCGTGTCGGCGTCATCCATCAGCATCACACAGCCATTTGGATCGTCGTCTGACTTCGACATCTTCTTTATGGGATCAGAAAGCGACATGATCCTCGCGCCGACCTTAGGGATGTACGGCTCGGGCACCTTGAACGTGTCGCCATAGTCGCGGTTGAAACGGATCGCGAGGTCACGTGTAAGTTCGAGATGCTGCTTCTGATCATCACCGACAGGCACAAGATCCGTTTGATAGAGCAGAATGTCAGAGGCCATCAACACCGGATAATCGAACAAACCGACCGACACATTCTCCTCTTGCTTGCGCGCCTTATCCTTGTACTGAGTCATGCGCTCTAGTTCTCCCATGCGCGCGACACAATTCAAAACCCACGTCAGCTCGGCATGTTCCGGCACTCCTGATTGAACAAAAATCGTGGATACGTTTGGATCGATACCAACTGCCAGATAGATCCGGGCGAGCTCTCTTGTCTTTTCCTGCAGCAGCTTCGGATCTTGCGGAAGAGTTATCGCGTGAAGATTGACGATACAAAAGAAGCTTTCGTATTCGTGTTGCAGCTTGACCCAATTACGTAGTGCGCCTAGATAGTTCCCGAGATGAACGTTTCCGGTTGGTTGTGCTCCGCTGAAAATTCTCTTCGCCATTCAAATTCGCTCTTTAAAGGAACAGGAGAAACGCAACAAAATTGACGACTGGTGTAAAGATCACATTAAGAATTCCTGTTTGCATTATTACTAACAAAAGCAGAAACCCGAACCGTTCCAGTGTCTCGAATGCCGGCTTTAAACTGTCAGGCAAAATGGTCCACAGCACTTTGCTGCCGTCCAAAGGCGGTATCGGTATTAGATTGAATACCGCTAACGACACATTCAGCAGCAACATCTGCGTGAGCAACATCCAAAGCGGTTCAGCGAGCCCAGACGTCGTTGCGCCCGAAAAAATCCCCGCGCGAATCAGCACCTTCAAAACTATCAGGGCAATAGTTGCAATCGTGAGATTCGCGAGAATGCCGGCGATCGATACCATCACGTTGGCAAGATCTTTGCTGCGCCAACGCAATGGATTTACTGGTGTTGGTTTGCCCCATCCGATCAATGGGATGTTAACGCCAGGACCGCTCATGTGGCCGATTACAAACCCTGCGATGGGAATAAGTAAGGTTCCGATTGGATCAGTATGCGCAATCGGATTGAGGGTAATTCGTCCAAGCAGTCGGGCCGTGTCGTCGCCGAATTTGTATGACATCCACGCGTGTGCCGCTTCGTGCGCTGAGATCGCCAGCAGTAGGACGACCATATAAATGACAAGTTGTGGAATTAGATCAGCGCTCAAAAGCTACTCGCGACGGACCAAAATTTAGACGGCAACTTTAGCATAGTGAAATGGTGAATCGTAAATCGTGAATAGTGAATAGTGAATAGTGAATAGTGAATCGAGCAGCGAGCGAAGTTCCATGAATGTGCAGGATTCCCGACTCACGATTCACTATTCACCATTCACCATTCACGATTCACGATTCACGATTCACGATTCACGATTCACGAAATCAAGGTACCCTTGATTCCAATTGGCAAGCTGTAAACGGAATCGATTGAAGCAACAACCAAGTCTCCCGTCACGCTGAAAGCCAAGCCGACGAGGTTAACGGCTGCAACCGCTATCTCAGCGTCACCGCCTGGCGTGATTCGAACGATTCCGCGGCGACCACGAAATGAAGCGGAGACGTATAAGTTTCCATCCAGGTCGAACGCGAGACCTTGGGGACGACCTACCCCTTTGAAGAACACCTGCGGATCACCGTCTCGATCGATCCTCCAAATGCAATCGAAGCTCGTAACTGTCGGACCTGTCACGTATAGATGTTCGTCTGGTCCAAACGCGAGATGAAATGCCGCTACCGACGGCTCAATCTCGGCCCAACTGCTCTCTTCTCCGATTCCGTTTACTCGATAGATTGTTCCAGTCCGATCGCCGACGAACATCTCGCCATTCGAGTCGAACGCGATTCCAGTCGCGACACCCAGGTTCCGGGCGAACTCAACCGCCTCTTTAAAAGGCGTCATCCGATATACAACTCCGTCGAGACGACTCGTCACAAACATCTGACCGTCCGGGGAGAAAGCGATGCCCGTCGGATTTGTAATATCGCCACTGAATTCAGAAACCTCACCACTGACATCAATACGAAAGATCGTTACAGGAAGTTGTTCACCACGCGAGCCAGAGCGCGTCACAAATAGCGCACCGTCATCAGGATCAAAAGCAGGATTGGATACCGGGTGAAGATCACCAGCGAGTCGTTTTGCAACCATGACTGTCACCGGCTCGCTACGTTCAAGTCCACTTGCTATTCGTACTTCGACGGGACCCCCGGACCGAATTTCCGGAACAATCGCCAAAATACGGCTCGGACTAAGGGCAACAATCGGAGCGACTGTATCACCGAACCAAACGGCGCAAATTGCCGGATCGGAAGTATCGAAGTCGACGCAGTCGATCACCACTTCGCCGCCGGGAATACCAAACATTGGATTGATTGAGAGGATTTTACCTGTGGGCATTGAAGTTTCAGATTGCCGATTGACTCGATAGTCGGCCCAAAGAATCGCCAATCTCTAATCACAATCGGCAATGCTTATGCGAACGGCTCATAATACGCGGGCTAGGAATCGATGTCTATTTAGGTTTTTCCTAAGGATTTCGGCCCTGAGGCATGTGTTATAATCCGTCCCTGTCGAACAGATGGTTAAGGTTGGTCGACGAGACATATGTCCGCGGCCAACAACCAAGACAACTGATGCTCAAGCGACTCAGCGACACAAGATCGCAGAGCGACATTTTTAGAATCCCGCCCGCGTCCGAAAACACCGCTCGCAACACTGCATCTGTAACTACCAGCCGCCTCGCTTGTCGTGCGGATTTTTGTGCGCTCGCGGGTCACGCATACCGATCCATGGGAGGAAGTAGCCATCACCACAGCGTTAGGTAACACCTTGGGGTTGAAGCCAAACCAGCTGCGTCGCATCGAAAAGCTCCACACTCGGCGTATACCCCCAACTCAAATAATTACTCCAGAACTAGCGCGGCAGTTAAGCGAACTCTCACACGAGACTCGCAGACAAATCGGTGTGCTCGTCGATCGCAAGGGTCACGTGCAGTACGTCATGGTTGGCGATAATCGCCGAATTGAGTTGCCAGACTTCAAACGTGTGCGTGTCGCGACAGGCCGGTTTCGCGGCCTCCGTTGCGTTCACACTCATTTGCGCGGCGAGCAGTTAACACAAGATGACCTCACGGACCTGGCACTACTTCGGCTGGATCTAATGGCCGCGATCGACGTAGATGCAACCACAGGATTGCCCGGCGTGATCCGGGCGGCTCATCTGCTCCCGCTACACGCCGGCGATCTCGATAATGCTACTGCACCCGACGTGTATGGATTTTTAGAACCGCAACTCGCGGCTCATTTGGATCTCGACTTTCTCGAGTTCATTGATTCTCTCGAAGATGAAATGGCGCGCAACCGCCATACTGCAAGACGTGCTGAAGTCCGCGATCGCACTATTCTCGTCGGTGTCGCGACTGGACCGATCACCGACGCTGAGGAGTCGATGGCTGAACTTGCAGAACTGGCAGCGTCCGCGGGCGTTGTTGTGCAAGACAGCATCATCCAGCGAAGACAAGCGATTGATCCGCGAACGGTGTTGGGCAAAGGAAAGTTAGACGAACTGATAATTCGAAGCCTGCAGCTGGGAGCAGACTTAATTGTATTCGATCGAGAGCTGTCGCCGGCGCAGGTGAGATCACTTTCCGAAGCAACGGACTTGAAAGTCATCGATCGATCACAGTTGATTCTCGACATCTTCGCCCAACGCGCTCAGTCAAAAGAGGGAAAGATTCAAGTTGAATTGGCTCAGTTGAAGTATTTGCTACCCCGGCTGATAGCGGGACAAGATTCCGCCTTTTCCAGACTAGCGGGTGGAATCGGAGGGCGCGGTCCGGGCGAAACAAAGTTAGAAACCGATCGTCGTCGCGTGCGCGACAGGATCAATCGACTTGAACGCGAAATAGAGACGCAACGACACCGCCGGCAAGAGCGGCGGAAGGGACGCACACGCCAGTCACTGCCCGTGATATCAATCGTTGGTTATACAAACGCCGGAAAGTCGACGTTGCTGAACGCGCTCACGAAGAGTGAAGTCCATGCAGAGCAGCGTATGTTCGCCACCCTGGATCCAACCTCGCGCAGGCTGCGGCTACCACGTGAACAAGAAGTAATCATCAATGATACGGTCGGATTCATTCGAGCATTACCCCCGGACCTGTTATCAGCTTTTCGCGCGACGCTCGAAGAGATAAGCGAGAGTAGCTTGTTGATCCACGCCGTGGACGTTTCGAATCCACGTTGGCCTCAACAGGTTCAGTCAGTTAAGCGCATTCTCGCGGATCTGAAATTCGCTGACATTCCGTCGTTACTTGCGCTCAACAAAACGGATCTAATCCCTCGCGAGGAATTGGAAGGAGTGGCGCGTCACGCGTCGCAACTAGATGCGGGTGAAGTCGTGCTTATCTCCGCAGTTAATCCAGCGAGTCTTGGTCCATTGTTGGAAAAAGCGGGTGCGATGCTGGCCCGTAATCTTAATGCGGAGTCGAAGTTAAATTTGCCTGATCGATTCGCAGGCCTTTCTCAGTTTGCCTGATGGGACTACGTCCACGCTTCAAAACTCCATTCAGTGCAGCTCGCGATAAGCTCGTGGGCTATGCACTGCGACCCTTAATGGCGTTTGAGCCTCGGACTCGATTCATCATCGGCTGCTGCGCATTAGTCATTCTAACCACCCTGCTTCTGGTTAACGTGTCTTCCGGCTTCACCGATACGTACAAAGAAGGTGAAATTCTAAATAAAACCGTCGTTGTTCCAGCCGACATCACCACCATCGATGCGGCTGAAACTGAGCGTCGGCGCCAGGCTGCCCGCGAGGAAACCAAGGGTGTCTTTAACTTCGACTCAAGTCGAGCAGAAACTTCAGTTCAGAGTTTTCGTGCCGCCTGGGAAGACCTAAAGAAACAGGAGGCAACTCATCCTTCGAAGGTGTGGACTGGCGGTAACGGACGAGCGCCGTATAGGTTCAGCGATTCTGATCTTGATCAGATCACCGCGATCATTCGAGAGGTAGGAGCGGGTTTCATCTACGATGATGCTGAAGCCGAGCGTCTAAGGCAAGACATTGTCTTAGTAGATGTACGTAGTCCGTCGGGCCAGATTGTGATGCCGGCTCCAAGGACACGAATGGTTTCGTTGTCCGCCGCACGTCGAAATATCGAACTGCGAGTTCTAAATCTTCACGCGTTTACAACAGAACAAAAAGGGGTACTCGTTGCTCTGATTGCTCCGCTGATCCGGCCAAACGTTGTCCTGGACCAGACGGCTACCGCGGCCGCTCGAGAAGCAGAGGCCAGTAAAGTACCGACCGTCACAATTACTCTTAAAAGAAACCAGACGCTCGCGCGCGAAGGCGACACGATTACGTCGAACCTTTTGACGCAGCTTGCTGCAATCAAGAGTAGCGGCCATGCGGGACGACCCTGGCACAACGCCATTGGTCTGTTTCTAATTGTCATAGCTCTCTACTGGTCCGCGTGGAAGTTCACCGAACATCGGACACGAACCAGCACGTTGAACCTCGACAAGTACAAAGCGTTCGCACTCGTTGGTTCTGCAATCCTGGTCCAAACGGCGCTCCTGAAAATCGGCTTTCTGTTTGGAGATAGTCTCGCCGCGCAGCGTCTGAACGCTCCGTTCAACGAGTCGATGATTTGGGACTTCGCGATTCCGTTCGCGGCAGCAGCGCTCTTGGTAGCGATGTTGGTCGACACGCAGCTGGCTTTTCTCGCCGGCATAATCACGGCGATCTTTGCCGGGATGATCGCGCCGACGGGAATGCAAAAAGTGTTGTTCGCCGCGATATCCTGTTCGGCCGCGGTTTATGGAATTGGACGCTATCGAGAACGACAGTCGGTAACTATCGCAGGTTTGTTTGTAGGCGCGGTAAACGTAGTGATGGCCGTCGCATTGCTTGCGTATGCCGAACAACCGTTGACTATTAAGACCGTGTTACTTGCGGCGGGCTGCGGATTGGCGAGTGGGCTCTTGAGTGCGGTCTTTACGGCCGGTGGCTTGCCGATCAATGAGTCACTGTTTGGAATTCTGACTGACGTAAAGCTGTTGGAGCTCTCAAATGCCGATCTTCCGGTGTTGGGCCAGCTGGCATTACGCGCTCCCGGCACGAACCAACACTCGCATGCCGTTGGACAACTCGCGGAGGATGCATGTCGCGCCGTTGGAGGCAATCCCCTGCTAGCTCGTATCGGCGCTCTTTATCACGACATTGGAAAGTTAGCCGCGCCGGAATACTTCGTTGAGAACCAGCAGGGAGATAATCCACACGATCGGCTGCGGCCACAGCAGAGTGCGAAGATCATTACAAGTCACGTAACGTACGGCGCAAAACTGGCAAAAGAGATCGGCCTGCCGAGAATAATCGCTGACTTCATTCCGCAGCATCACGGCACGCGCACACTTCATTACTTCCTTCGTAAAGCACAGGCGCAGGCAAAACCCGGCGAAGTGATTAATGAGGGCGATTTCCGTTACCCTGGTCCAAAGCCGCAATTCAAAGAGGCAGCGATAATGATGTTGGCTGACTCTTGCGAAGCTGCAGCGCGTTCGTTAGTGAGACCCGACCCGGAGAACATCCGCGCGATAGTCATAAAGATCGTGGACGCTATCGTCACTGACGGCCAGTTGGACCAATGTGACATCACCTTGCAGGAACTAACCACCATACGCGAAGCCATGATCAGCGCCCTTACGGCTATCTATCATGCACGTATCGACTACCCGGGATTTAACCCTCCGCCAATGACTGGACCATTGCCGCCGTTGCCGGCTGCGAACATCGACAGTGAGGAACGTGGTATTGGTTACAGTAAAGCTTCTGAGGTGCCAATCAGCGAAGGCGGTGAAGTTGAAGACGAGGCGCTCCCGCGCCGGGTAAGGAGATAACAGGAGCAGGAGCAGATGACAGGAGCACTGGGGCTGCTGCTCCTGCTCCTCCTTCAAAACGCGGCGCGCAGTTTCTTATAAGTATCTACCAGGCTCTCAGGCAGCACTCGTGTCTCGCCTACGGTTGTCATGAAGTTTGTATCGCCGCCCCATCGCGGCAGTACGTGCACATGTATGTGGTCCACAATTCCCGCGCCGGCGACCGCTCCCAGATTCATTCCCAAATTAAATCCCGCGGGCCGATAGACTCCACGCAAAGCGGTTTGCGACCGCTTAGCGAGATCCATCATTTCATCGGTCACTTCTTTCGGCGCAGAGTCGAATTCACCGAGATGCGCGTAAGGTATAACCAGCAGGTGTCCAGTTGTGTAGGGAAATAAATTAAGAATGACGAAGTTTAGTTGGCCACGAAACACGACGTAATTGTTAGCGTCGTCTTGCTCGCGACTGCCGATCTCGCAGAAGACGCAGGTCGCGGACTGAGCATCGACGCCCGAAGCAATGTACTTCGCGCGCCACGGGCTCCAAAGTCTTTCCACTATTTAGTACCTCGGGAATCAATCAGAGGATTGGGGGCTGGCGAGGTTCTTCGGTTGCGGCCGGTGCAGCCGACGCGTGAGATTCATTGTCGTCGTTGATTAATTCTTTGAGTTCTTTGCCGGGCTTGAAATATGGGACACGTTTAGCAGGGATACTGACTGGATCTCCAGTCTTTGGATTACGACCGCGTCGCGCGCCACGCTCGCGTACGCGAAAACTCCCAAAGCCGCGCAGCTCAATCTTCTCACCCTGATTCAGAGTTTCGATGATGCTTTCGAAGACAATCTCTACCAGACGCTCCGCGTCCTTTTTGGTGAGCTCGGCTACACGTGCCACATCTTCGACGAGTTCTGCTTTAGTCATGCATCACCTCGATTTATCAAAGGAATGGTCTGAATCAAAGGCGACAAGTCCACGCAATCGAGAAACGGATGAAAGTCTGAACGTGTCGAGGTAAGGCTAGCGGTACACTATCAGAAAGTTATTGTGTGGGGCAAGACAATCTCTCTGAGAATTCAGCCTGTGGTTCAACCAAACTTACAAGCATGAAACCCTGCTTCCTGGATCGGTTCCACCGATAGTCAAGAAGCAGGATCTCAGCTTAAAACGAGTCAACTATTCGTCGCTCGATTCAGTCTTGTTTAGACCGAAATCAGCGAGTTCACCCAGCGAGGCCATACCACCGCCAGCCTCCGAAGAATAGACTTTCGTGTCCACGATAGGCTCGTCTTTACCGACGGCCCGTGCTGAAAGCCCTATCTTTTTCGTCTCGGGATCTATACGCAGGATCTTAAATTCCATCTCCTGGCCCAATTGGACCACGTCTTCAGGCTTGCCAACTCGCTCATCAGACAACTCAGAGATATGACAGAGACCCTCGAGGTTGTCGTCCAGTTCGATGAAAGCGCCGAAGTTTGCGAAACGAGCCACTTTGCCGCGCACCACATCGCCTGGTTTGTGTTCGTTCATGAACTTCTCCCAGGCATTAGGCTCAAGATCTTTAATGGATAACGAGAGGCGACGATTTTCTGTGTCGATGCTGGTAATCACCGCATCGATCTCCTGGCCTTTCTTCAGCACTTCGCTAGGATGCTTGATCCTTCTGGACCATGAAATATCAGACACATGGACCAGCCCATCAACACCGTCTTCAATCTCGATAAAAGCGCCGAAATCCGTGAGGTTACGAACTCGGCCATGAACACGGCTGCCAACTTGATACCGCTCGTGCAGAGTCTGCCAGGGATTCTCCTGAATCTGTTTCATTCCCAGGCTGATGCGGCGGGCCTTGGGATCGACACTCAGAACTTCAACTTCGACAGAGTCACCCGGATTGACGACTTTGCTCGGATGTTTCACTCGCTTGGACCAGCTCATTTCTGAAACGTGGACCAATCCTTCGACTCCGCTTTCGAGTTCAACAAAAGCGCCGTAGTCAGCAACGCTTGCAACCTTACCACTCACACGTGTGCCCACGGGAAACCTCTCTTCAACGCTGGACCACGGATCCGGAAGCAGTTGTTTGTAACCGAGAGAGACACGCTCACGTTCACGATCGAACTTGAGGACCTTAACCTGGATGCTGTCACCAACATGGAAGATCTCGTTGGGATTCTGCAATCGACCCCACGACATATCGGTCACGTGAAGCAAACCATCAACGCCGCCAAGATCCACAAACGCCCCGTAGTCAGTCAGGTTCTTAATCTGACCTTCAACGACAATGTCTTCTTCAATCTGCTGGAGTGTTTGATCTTTGCGACCTGTATTCTCTTCTTCAATAACCGCTTTTCTCGACAACACAACGTTTGATCGTTTGCGATTGAGTTTGATCACCTTCGCTTCGATGATCTGATTGCGCAGGCTGTCGAGATTCCGCACTGGTCTAACATCGACTTGCGAGCCTGGTAGGAAGGCTGCGATACCATCAATGTCGACGCGTAGACCACCCTTGATGCGATCAATAACTCGTCCCTTTACACTGGTACCATCGCGATAAGCTTTGTCGAGATCATCCCACGCTTTCATCCTCACGGCATCAGCACGGGAAAGGACGGGCAAACCATCGGCGGTTTCCATGCTCTTCACGAGCACTTCGACTTCATCGCCGGGTTTGACAGTAATCTCGCCGTCCTCGGTGAACTCGGCAGGGTTGACGATGCCTTCGGATTTATAGCCGAAGTCGATCACGACTCCGCGCTCGCTTAAACCTACGACAGTGCCACGCACTACTTCGCCTTCCTGAAGCGTCGCCTGTTCTTGCTCAAACTGATCGAGTAGTTGTCCAAAATCAACGTCGCCGCTCGCGCGCGACTCGTCTGGTTCTTCTGTGGCAGGTTGAGTGGCTGAGCCGGTTGCTGCGGCAGCGCCGGCAGTAGTTTGGTGCGCTGGCTCTGTTTCGCCAGTGGTTGTGGTTGAGTTGTTGTCAGCCTCGCTGTTATTCAGCTTGGGTTGTTCGCTCGACATGAGTACTCCTGTAGTTTCCCGGAAACTAACCAGACGCGTTGATAGATCTTATCGCGCCATTTCCGTCAAACAGTCGTCGCAGGTATCGACGACGGCCGAACAGGATTTCAGCGGCCTGATAGTTTACTCGTAGTGCTGTCGGATTTGGTTCTGGCGAGGATGCGAGCCGTTTGGATTTGGAATTGTGGAATCTAATCTTCTTCGAATACCGCCCTGCATTATTCACCCGCTTGGTCCGACAAACACCCGCCGCTGATTTTTCCGGGTAGGGCGGCACTGTACACGCCCGCGGAAGGGCATGTCAAGGCGAGTACAGAACTGTGATGAAAGGAAAGTTGCTAGGTACGGTGAAGAATGAATCAGAAAAGTTGTGAGGACGCTCAACTGGTAAAAAGCGAACCTCCTCACAACTTAGAGTGTGCTAACGGCCGGAGCTAAGATTCTCGCCCGTTCGCGGAACGACATAGACACCGGCTGAATGTGATC
>JBKPMX010000046.1:0-26118 GCA_046765655.1 Acidobacteriota bacterium | reverse complement strand
ATCTTCAACAGCGGACGCACGTTTCTTTGGATTACGAGAAACACCACGGCAGCGCCTGTGAGGCGGCTCGCGACGAGCATTGAACTCGACATCGATCGCAGCACAAACTTTCCCAGTACGGGCCTTGTTCCTAAGAGAATTTGGACCGCAATCAGGGCAATGTGAGGTCCGAACCCGGAGGCCCGCGTTTCACTGTCTGTCGACATCAGACGACCAGGTACAGCGGGTTTTCGAGCATCTTCTTGAAGGTTTGTAGGAACTTGGCTCCGGTTGCACCGTCGATCACACGATGATCGCAGGACATCGTTGCGCGCATCATCTGTCGCACAACAACGTCACCGTCGCGTACAACCGGCTGCGCAGTCATCGCGCCGATTGCGAGAATGCCGCCCTCCGGCGGATTAATGATTGCCGTAAACTCGTTGATGCCAAACATGCCGAGGTTACTCACCGAGAACGTTGCGCCCGTGTATTCCTCCGGCTTGAGCTTTCGTGACTTGGCTCTTTCAGCCAGTTCGCGTACCTCGGCAGCGATCTGACTCAGTGATTTTTGATCGGCGCCACGAATTACGGGAGTGATCAATCCGTCTTCAATTGCGACGGCAACACCGATGTCAGCATGGTCGTAATATCGAACGAATTTATCCTGGAACGAGGCATTCACTTGCGGATGCTGCATCAATGCCGCGGCCGTGACCTTTATGATGATATCGTTGATGCTGATCTTCAGATCAGGATCGAGTGAGTTGATACCGCGACGCATCTCTGCTGCACGGTCCATTTCGATCTCGGTTGTAAGGAAGAAGTGTGGAACCGGTCCGATCGACGTCACGAGTCGCCGCGCAATCGTTCTGCGAATCTCGCTTGACGGTTCGTCATGATACGTGGAGGCACCCGCGACGACTGGTTGCTGCTGTCTTCCTTCGACGACTCTTAGTGCCGGCTTTCCAGTAGCTGGTCGCTGTGTCATCGCCGACTCAATGTCTCTTTTGATAATTCTTCCGCCAGGACCGCTCCCTTGAAGCGATCGAAGATCGATTCCTGCGTCGGCGGCCATGCGGGCCGCGAGTGGAGAAACGATTAGTCTGCCCCCTGCACCATTGTCAGCAGGTGCGGCAGTAACGGTGTCGCGTGGTTGTGGCGTGGCACTTTGCGCTACTGGCTCACTTGTCGATGGAGCTGGTTGAACTGCCGGCTTCGGAGCTTCTTTTGCGGGTGCTTCGGACAAGAGCGAAGCAATGTCTTCGTCAGGCTCGCCGATGATGCCGATTAGTTGACCGAGAGGCGCCGACTCACCTTCACCAACGAGAATCTTTCGCAGCACTCCATTCGATAGCGCCTGCATCTCCATTGTTGCCTTGTCGGTGTCTATCTCGGCGAGCGGCTCGCCCATCGAAACCTTGTCGCCTTCTTTTTTTAGCCACCGCGCAATTTGGCCCTCTTCCATCGTTGGAGAGAGCTTCGGCATGATCACCTTACTAGCCATAATGTTCGATTCGACAGGATTTCAGGATTACAGGATTAACAGAACCAGAACTAACCAGAGGACCGCCAGGTCGTAACCTACCCTGATCCGTTTAATTCTGTAATCCAGTCAACGACGCTTATTCGATATACGCTACTTCTTTCACCGCGGCGATAATCTGGTTCACATCCGGCACTGCCAGTTGTTCGAGATTCTTCGCGTAAGGCATCGGTACGTCTGCACCCGACACGCGCTTGACCGGCGCATCCAGGTAATCAAATGCCTTTTCCATGACTTGAGCGCTGATCTCCGCGTTAACACTGCAAACGGGATGGGATTCCTCTGCAACAACGATGCGATTCGTTTTCTTCACCGATTCAATAATCGTGTCGATATCCAGCGGCCTGATTGTTCGCGGGTCAATCACTTCACATGACACGCCATCTTTCTCGAGAGCCTCAGCCGCTTTAAGGGCAAGAGGAACCATTAACGAGCGCGCCACGATAGTTACGTCCGTACCTTCGCGCTTGACGTCTGCCACACCGATCGGAATCGTGAAATCAGGATCGTCGGGAACTTCGCCTTTCGAGCCGTACATTCGCTCCTGCTCCATGAAGACAACTGGATCGTCGTCGCGAATCGCCGATTTCAGTAACCCTTTGGCATCTGCCGCAGTTGAAGGCATGACTACCTTCAACCCTGGAAAGAGGGCATACCATGATTCGATCGCCTGCGAATGTTGTGATGAGACTTGAAATGCGGATCCGCTCGGGCCACGAAAAACGATCGGAATATTGAATTGGCCGCCGGACATGTAGAGCATTTTGGCGGCCGAGTTAATGATTTGATCTGTGGCCAAAATCGAGAAGTTAAAAGTCATGAACTCGACCACGGGCCGCAGGCCAGCCATCGCAGCGCCAACACCGAGGCCCGCGAAACCCAGTTCAGTAATCGGCGTGTCGATTACTCGCTTATCGCCAAACTCTGCGAGTAAACCCTTGGTGACTTTGTAAGCGCCATCGTAAGCAGCGACCTCTTCGCCCATCAGAAATACATTTTGGTCGCGGCTCAACTCTTCTCGAAGAGCCTGGTTCAAAGCTTCGCGTATCGTGATAGTTGCCATTCGGTTTTACTCTGCCCGCCCTGGAGTAATCGGATTTGCGTAAACATCAGTGAAGAGATCTTCGGGCGGTGGCAATGGGCTTTCTTCTGCGAACTTCACCGACTGCTCAACTTCCTCGTGTATGTCCTGGTCCATCTTAGCCAGAATATTTTCGTCGACGATCTTCTCTTCAAGTAACGTTGCTGAGAACAGTTTCAGTGGGTCGCGCTCCTGGTATTTCTCGATTTCGGCCCGCGTTCTGTAGTTCCCGGGATCCGACATCGAGTGGCCCATGAACCGGTAGGTCCGAACTTCCAACAGTGTAGGTAGATAACTCTTTCGGCCACGTTCGACTGCGCGTTGAACGGCCTCACGTACTGCCAGCACATCCATGCCGTCAACAAACTCGGAGGCGATTTCGTAAGCGCAGGCCTTTTGAGCAATGTCTCGCAAAGACATCGCGCGTGCGAGCGAGGTACCCATGCCGTATTGATTGTTCTCGCAGATGTAGATGCACGGGAGCTTCCACAGCTGGGCCATGTTAAGCGATTCGTGAAACGCGCCCTGATTGACCGCCGCTTCACCGAAGAAGCAAAGCGTAACCTGATCTGTACCTTGATACTTCGAAGCGAATGCGGTTCCTGTTGCGAGAGGGATTTGACCTCCGACGATGCCGTGTCCGCCAAGGAAATTGAGGTCCTTATCGAACATATGCATTGATCCGCCCTTACCCTTTGAGCACCCCGTTACCTTCCCAAAGAGTTCGGCCATGACGGATTCGCACGACATGCCCTTCGCGATTGCGTGTCCATGTTCCCGGTAGCTGGTGAGCACGTAATCATCTTTTCGAATAGCAGAAATTGCGCCAACAGCCACGGCTTCTTGCCCGATGTAGAGGTGACAGAAACCGCCAATCTTTCCAGAGCTGTACGCCTCGGCCGCTTTTTCTTCGAAGCGCCTAATAAGCAGCATTTGGCGATACAACTCGATCAGCGTCTCTTTATCGAGTCCGCTTAGCCGATCTCGCTGTCTCTCTTTAGCGGCTGCTTTGTCGCGTTTGAGGGTATCGGGGTCTGGCGGTGCTTCAATGACGCCGGTCGCGCTCTTTTCTTCTGCGCCGGCCCGTGATCTCGGCTCTGCTGCTTGTTTGCTCATGAATACTGGGCAATCCGGATCCGCGCACTAAATAATGCCCGCAATGAAGCGGGCGTTTGGACTCCGGTTAACTTCCTGTCCTCTCTGCGTTACCGCGTGCCTTTGAAAGCGCTCGAGCACCTAATTTGCTATCGCAAATCTATTGATGGGTAGTGCTCACCTTGAGTCGTGGAATTATACGCGAGGATAAGAGGTCGCGCAAAAAGGACGTTAGAAGCCTAACGCAGCACGTCGATAGAACTCACTGGCGCATTTGCGAGTGTCAGAATCGTTTTCCGGCTATGTTTGTTCGTTTGCATCTTGCGCGCTGCCGCAGTGAGCAACTCTTCAGTCGTTTCGCCGTCATCGGGGAAACACGCAACCCCAAGACTGGCGCGTAGCTGAATAATCTTGTCAGCACGAACGGCGAACTTGTGATTCTCGACGGCACTCCGCATTCGATCCGCTATCTGTAGACCCATTGGGCCAGACGCCATCGGCAGAATGGCTACAAACTCATCTCCCGCGTAACGCGTCAGCAAGTCCATTTGACGTAATTCGCGTTTGATCACACCAGCGACAGCGGCCAGCAGCCTATCACCCATGGCATGGCCGTACTGATCATTGATGGCTTTGAAATCATCAATGTCCATGCTGATGACGGCCAAAGATTCACGATTCATTCTCTGGCATTCAGCGATGCGTTGTTCGAGCATCATGTAGAACCCACGTGCGTTCGGCAGCTCAGTCAGTGGGTCAATCAGTGCGCTTTCTTTAGTTTTTTCGTACGTAAGCGCGTTGCTCAAAGCGCTTGATGCATGCTGGCAAACTGATTCCAGCAGACGAACATGTTCGGTTGTGTAAGACGTGCGGCTCTTTGAATAGAGACTGATTGCGCCAAAGGATCCGTCTTCGCGTAGCAATGGCGAGACGAGCACGCCTCGATACTGCTTCGCGATCTCTTCGGGGACGCCAATCAGGTCCAGTTCAGGCGAAGCGTTGCACATCGAGCGGCTATTCGCGATGACCCACCCTGTGATGCCATCGCCCACCTCCATGCGTCTTCTTGAAAAGAGCTCAGCATCTTCGCCGGCACTATGTGCGGCTACGGCTTTTCCTGTGCGCTCATCGACTACAAAGATGATGCAGGTATCAAATGGCACAATCGCGCGCAGTTTATTGGAAACGAGGGTCACCGTGTCTTTCAAGTTCAACGATGAACCGATCGTCTGCGCGATTTCATGCAGCGCGAAAACCTCGCGTTGGGCTTCACTGATCGAGCGGAACCCCGAAGTCTCGTCCGGCGCTCCCATGATGTCGGAAGCAAGACCAGCGTCAGGTCGGGTGGCGGTTACGTTGTCCACGAGTTCTTCGGAGGAGACTTGTTCCTGAATGTCTTCAGAGTCGATTAGATTGTCGAACTCTTCAACGTGTTCGGTGAAGATCTTAACGACCTTCGGGTCGAACGCATTGCCACTCATGCTGGCAAGCAATGCCAGGGACTCCTCGCGTCGCATACCTTTTCTATAAGGACGATCGCAACGCGTCGCATCGTAGAAGTCGACAACAGATATGATTCGCGCGACAAGCGGTATGCCTTCGCCTCTTAACCCTTTCGGATACCCACTGCCATCCCATTTCTCGTGGTGATACCGAACGATATCTTCAACTGGATACGGAAAGTTCACTCGCCTCAAGATGTCTCCGCCAACGGTCGGGTGGATTTTCATCTTCGCGAATTCAGATTCCGTGAGCTTCCCGGGTTTGTTCAGAATGTATTCGGGCACGGCAAGCTTGCCGATGTCGTGCAATAACGCGCCTGCGCGGAGGGCCTGGACCTCCGGTTCGGTCACTTTGAAGAGCTTACCCATCTCGGTCGCGTAAATCTGAGTGCGACGGACGTGGCCGTGAGTAGTTTGATCCTTCGCATCGATCGCAATCGCTAGCGACTCGATCGTGTTCATGTGAATATTCGCCATCTCTTCGATATGACGACGTCGTTCTGCTTCAGCCTGTTTCAGATCCTCCATCCGCTTCTGGTTGAAGCGATACAACAAGTGGACCAGCGCAGTTATCAACAAACCGAGCAAGCCGTAGGAGATACCTTTGTTTCGAATTGCGGAATAGAAGAGAACAGCCGATGCGGCACAGGCGAGCTGTGTGGTGAGCGTCCACACGACACTCTCCTTAGACGGTAAGAGCCGAAACTTGCCCTCTTCAATGCTGGCGAACCACGCGGTGACAAACGTACTCAGCGTGTACTGCAAAGCCGCGAGTCCAAACACAGGCACGAGGAAAAGATCGAGAGAGAGCGTTCCGTCCCAGGCCGGGTTTGCTTTACCGGCGAAGAAATCAACAAGTGCTCCGTAAAGCGAAGCTGCAACGAAGGTCGAGATTACCGCCATGCCAGTAGTGAAGAGGGTAACTCGGGAATTGGCGAGTCTGTAAACTGAGACGAAACCGACGATAGCGCTCAGAATCACTGCTGGTCCGATTGTGTCTGGCGGCGGAGCTGCGTAAAGCATGACTGCCAGAAAAACGAATGCGTCGCCGATAGACTTACCAGTGTGTCCCACGCCGTCGGTGCTCGTTACCGAAACCGTTAGACCACTCAGGCCGAACGTGAAAAGCATCAGGACGAGAAGCGGAAATATGCTGGAGACGAAAGGTAGACTGGCGGTGTCGACGACCGCCATTACCAACATCACGAGAGAAACCACCGCGATTCCCGAGAGAAGCACAGTGCTTTTCCAGTTAGTTTTCGCCATTCAGACCTGTGTTCCTTATTAGATTGAACTGGTGAGTAAAGCCTGGGGAAGCGTCGGACGATGTGTTGCCCGGCGAACTGAGCGAGGTCGAAGTTCCAATTTGAAAGAAGAGTGCCAAACAACGTTGGACACAGCGCTAAATATAGCGAGGACAGCAAATTGAGTCAATAGGGGATGCCAAAAACCCCTATTTCCAGTCCCCGGGATGGCATGTTTTCTTACAAGTTTTCGAGGTGCTGCCGCAGTTCAGCCGGAGTCGCCGTAGGTGCCTTGCAGACGTACCGCTCGCAGACATAGGCCAGTGTTGATTCGGAGAAGGGTTTTTGATGAAGCAACACGACTGGGGTTGAATCCGGATGATCGGAGCTTTTAGCGCCCGCCACGACTTTATTCGGCAGATATGGTCGCCAGACCTCGCTGAGAAACGCGCCTTTACTGGCATCATCGTCGCCCACGAGTGCTATCTCCTTTGGAGTCGACAGATAAAAGTCGACCGTACTAAGCGCGTAACCGAAGCCCGATGGATAACGTCGAGCTGAGTCAGCCACTTCGCGTAAGACTGTCACCGCACGGTTCCGGTAATCTTCGTTGTCCGTTAGCGTGGCAAGGCGGAGAAGGGCATTGGCCGCAACCGAGTTTCCCGAGGGTGTGGCATTGTCAAAGTAATCTTTTTGCCTCACGATTAAGGTCTCGTGACTCTTGCCGGTAAAAAAGAAACCGCCATTGTCCGAATCCCAAAACTCCTCGATCATTCGGTCGGCTAGTCGCAGTGCTTCCAACAGCCAACTTAATTCGCCGGAAGTTTCCGAAAGAGTGATTAATCCTTCGATTAGAAACGCGTAATCCTCAAGGTAAGCGTTTAGTTTCGCCTTGCCGTCTTTATAGGATCGAAGTAACAAACCCTCACGCTGCAAATTAGCCAAAACGAATCGCGCATTGCGACGTGCCGCATCGAGATAATCAGATCGATTGAGGATTGCTCCACCTTCAGCAAAGCTCGCCATCATCAATCCATTCCATGCGGTCAGGATCTTTTCGTCGCGATCAGGTTTGACACGCCTCTCACGAAGTTCAAATAGCTTTCGGCGGCTTCGTTGGATTAATTCGCGCGCCTCCTCTAGCTCAATACCTGACTTCGCGGCGACAACATGAAGCGGCTCGGTGACATTGAGAATGTTCTGGCCCTCAAAGTTCCCAGTCGCCGTCACGTTATAGTAGGCATTGAAAAACTGAGCGTCTTCGCCGAGTGTCGAATTGATCTCGTCGATGGTCCAAACGAAGAACTTGCCTTCGTGTCCTTCGGAGTCGGCGTCCTGCGTCGAATAGAATCCGTGATCGTCGTTCGTCATCTCTCGCAGCACATAATCAAGCGTGCCTTCAGCGGTTTGTCGTGCCTGCTCGTCGGCGGTCAATTGGTAATAATGCAAATAGAGTCTCGACAGCAGTGCATTGTCATACAGCATCTTTTCGAAGTGCGGGACGAGCCAGCGAGCATCGACTGAATATCGATGAAAACCGCCACCGAGGTGATCGTAAATACCGCCATTCGCCATCTTCGTTAATGTCTGACGGACGATATTGAGTGGCTCCTCTTTGCCTGTGCGCGAATGCGTACGCAACAAAAACTCCGACGCCATGGACGGCGGAAACTTCGGTGCACCACCAAAGCCGCCATTGGTCGAGTCGTAAGTCCTGATCAGGCCAACGTAGGCCGCATTGAGCGTATCTTCACCAATCGCCTGTTCCGAACCGCCTGCGATGCTGACACGTTCGAGTTCTTTCAGAATAGAAGTGGATGTAGCGTTGATATCATCACGACGATCGCGGTAGGCCTCGGCTACACTAATTAATACCCTTGGGAATCCGGGCATGTTGTAACGATCCTGAGGAGGAAAATACGTGCCGCCGTAAAACGGAACCCCGTCAGGTGTCAAAAACACGGTCATGGGCCAGCCACCATGATGCGTCATCATTTGCACAGCATTCATGTAGATCTGATCCAGGTCCGGCCGCTCCTCGCGATCCACTTTGATATTCACGAAGTACTGATTCATCAGCTCGGCGATCGCTTCGTGTTCAAACGATTCGTGCGCCATTACATGACACCAGTGACACGCCGAGTACCCAATGCTCAGCAACACGGGCTTGTTCTCAGTCCTCGCTTTCTCAAAGGCTGCCGAACCCCATGGATACCAATCGACGGGGTTATGGGCGTGTTGTAGGAGGTACGGACTGGTCTCGTCTATCAGATGATTCGTGAAGTCATGCTCTTCCACTTGCAGCCCCTTTGCTTAATCTTTAAACCAGTATTTCGTTTTCTTGGCCCAAACGCTTGTCGGATATTTCCGATGCAGCAGATCAAACGCCGCCTTTGACCAACGACCGGAATTTTTATCAGTGCAACCAAACCTCGTAGAGTTCACGGCAAGATGTAGAGCTTCGGGTATTCGTGTGTCAGTCGGGTTTGCGTTTGCCCACTGAATGACCTGACGCGCGATATAGTTTGGAGCGGCGCCAAAGCCACTGATGATTGCACCCTCACGAGTAGCCGCAGCAGATTCGGCGGCGGTTAGAAAAGCCGGTATGTATTGATCTTCGGCGGTGAACGGGGGAGCTCCATGATCTTCTTCTTCCGTTTGTTCCGCTGACGGCGTGAATGCAGCGGAACACCACCAGTTGTCTCTGTATTCGTCTTGTTCAATAACGGCTTTTTCACGTCCCAAGCCTTCATCGACCACTGGCTCCAGTCCAGGTGTTTTCAACCACATGAACAGAGCTTCGAATTTTTTGGCTTCGGGTTCTGGAGTCGCTGCGAATTTGTCGAGATAGGTTGCGAGTTCGGGATACAACGACTTCATCACAGGCGTTAGCTCGTCTGCAGTCTTGAAGTCGTTTAGCAAAACTGCTCGGAGCCATACAGCCTGCACTACATCGCGCCGCAGATTAGCAGGTAATTGAGACGACTTGGCCGCTTCTTTCAAAACTGATAAAGGCAGACGCTTGTTGAAGGCGTCAAAGGCGTCACGATCGAAGAAATCCCTGAATTTCAGCGACTTGTTGTTTTCGGCGGAGACTTCGGCACTCCCGGCAGGAATTTCTCTACCATCGTCGTTCCAACTGACTGCCGCAGCGTTGCGCGGCGCGAATTTTAGAAAGTCAGCCAAGCTGTTTGCGAGGCGCATTCGCTGGCTAAGTAACAGGTTGATCGTTGAGCCATCAAACTTTGCGCGGTTGGTATTGAGAGACCCATCGAGCAAACGACGCGCTTCATCTTTCTTGCCCGCTTCGATTAGCAATCGAGCCGCGTGAAAACGTGCCGACGCAAATGCGGCGGAATCTGGATCCACTTTCAAAGCCTCATTAATGAGTTCGCTTGCTTGTGCATGCGAACCATTGATCTTCGAAAGCGATGAAACCAGCCAGGGCATCGAATGGGTCGCGCGCCATCGCTGAAGCGAATGATCGAGTGCGGCGGGTGCTGCCGACTGAATCGTTACGAGCCAATCAGTTAAATCGTCTGCCCGGGCTTCAGTGGTGAACTTCTGTTTCTCCTCAGCGCTGTTTTCGAGAAAACCGTCGAGCAAAATTGTGTAGTCCCAAAGATCCTGCTTCACCGAAGAGTTATTGCGCGTAACGAGTTTCTTTGCGAGCTCCTTCAATCGCTCGGCTGGATGAAGACGGAAACGTACCAGATCGAGCAAACGCAAAGTTGCGCTGTGAGTGCTTGAGAGTTTCTTGTTCGCGAGAATCGACTTGAGTCGTTGTTCTGCTTCAGTGAGCGGGGGCGTTTTGTTTTCTGCCGCCGCCAAACTCGCTTTTCTTATGAGTGAACGTGCGGCCAGGTATGGTGCCTGAGTCTGCCATGGAGAGCTGTTATCTTTGGCGATTGAATCGAAGCCGCGGGTCGCGTCGTCGAAATTGGTCGCGTAGAAATTCGCAGCGGCGATTTGATACTCGCGATCTGCCCGGATCGTTGAGTCGGCATCGGACGCGACTGGCGGCGGTATCTGTTTTCCTTCCTGGCAGTTCGAAAAGACCTGGTCTTGCGCGTCGATCCAGTCTTTAACAGCAGCTGAGTCTGCACCGTACTTTGCGATACGCGAATTCAAAGTGCTGATGGCGTTCTCAAAAGCATCCTTCTGGCAATTGAGAAAAGTCTCGTACTGGTTTGGTTCTTCACGATGACGATAGACGTCAATCTCTTTGGGTTGCGTCAGACCCGCAACTCTCTGTCGTGCCGCCATCCAGTTTTTGATCCAGTCCTCGTAGTCGATCTGGGTTCCGGAGTCGAGACGTTCCTTCCACAACTCGCTGAGCTTCTGCTGTTCTTCCGGATTGAAACCGGCGCCAGAAAGATATCGATATGCCACAACAAGGTACGATCGTGCGTAACTCGGTTGAACGACCCCCACTTTCCCGCGCGCGAAGTCCTCCAACGGATACGCCGGATGAACGGTGAAGACAAAAACGCTACTCAGTGTGAACGGACCGCAGGCGAGCGAAAGGGTTGGTCCAAACCAAAAAGTGCACAGTATGACAACGAAACAAGATCGGAGAATTCGTCTCATCTTTGATAAGTTTCCAGTGCGACATTTACTGCAGAGGGTGTCCAGGGCGTTGGAGAGAAGATGTAGATTCGTTTCCGTTTTGGCGGATGGATCTTTTCGTCCATCGAAACACCCGCAGCTGTATGACATGGTTCAGAGAATAAGTCATCATCGGATTGAAGCCGCGATGCAAATTGACGTTCGTTAACGCCGAGCCGAAATAGCATCGGCACTACTTCGTCTACAGGTAGATCTTGAAGCCAGTTGTCTCCGGCGCACCAGGATGCTAACGCTGTCATAGACAGCGGCATGGATGGCGACAACAGTTCGCGGACACGAGACAACAGCTTGCGATAAGAGGATCTCTCCGAAGCTTTCGCATCGAAGTCTATTTGGACGGCGGCGACACCGGGTTGTCCGCTCACGTCCGCAATTTCGTGTGCAATCTTTTCCAGGCGTGAATCGGTGAACGCGTCACTCTGCAGCCGGTTAGTTTCTATTCTGACGACTGCAACAACACGAGTATCTGGACGCAGCATTAATGGTTGAAGTCGCGGACGCACAAACAGCTGGTGATCGTGCAACTGAATCGTCTTCGCTAAATACGCGACGCCAATTCGCTTGGCGTCGATGAAGTCGAGTTGTTCCGGTCGCTCCCAAGCCCAAAGGATTGTGTCGGGAAGGGAATCGAGCGTGTTTCGGGAGACGGAATTTGTTGGGTAAGCGTCGGCGCGAGAAATTTGCCGCAGCCACAGTCCGAACGCGGCACCTGTCGCAACGATCATGAGAACGACTGCCGCTAGTCGCTTGTTAGTGATACGTGTCATCAGCCGTTGTGAACGACCGAGAGTGTACACCAGTGACGAAACAGCAATGAAGAGTCTTTGCAAATTTAATTGCGAACCTGCAGGAACTGCATCAATGGTCTTCCCTTTGTTATACTCCTGCGACTGAATCATCATTCATTTTTTGTTGCGGCAAGCATTGGAAAGGATCTGATGGAACGCGAAACGTTAGAGTTTGACGTAGTTTTTGTCGGCGCGGGACCCGCGAACTTGAGCGGAGCTTTACACCTGTCACGGTTAGTCAAACAACACAACGAGTCTGTGACGAAAGGTGAAAAGAAAGGCGAGGCTCTTGGCGATGTCGAAATCGCGGTCATCGAAAAAGGAGCAGCTGTTGGTGCCCATATACTTTCTGGCGCAGTGATGGATCCGAGAGCACTGGCTGAGTTGATTCCGGATTTCATCGAGCAGGGGGCCCCACTCGAGTCACCAGTGAAAGAAGATTACTTTCTTTACTTAACGTCAAAGCAGGCGATCAAATCGCCGATAACTCCTCCGCCTCTGAAGAACCATGGCTATTACATCGTTTCGCTTAACCGTCTCACTGCGTGGCTTGGAGAAAAGTGTGAGGAAGCAGGCGTAAACGTATTTCCTGAATTTCCTGGCGCCGACCTCCTGTATGACGAGCATGATCGAGTTGTTGGTGTTCGGACCGGTGATAAGGGCATCAATAAGGAAGGTAAGCAGAAAGCCAACTACGAACCGGGTGTCGATCTGCGAGCGAAGGTGACGGTGCTCGGTGAAGGACCACGCGGCTCATTGACAAAGCAATTGGTCCAGCGTCTCGGACTTGATAACGGCAGAGAGCCGCAGGTTTACAGTATTGGCGTAAAGGAACTCTGGGAGTTACCGGACGATCGTTATCCGGCCGGCCGCGTGACTCATACGCTCGGTTTTCCCTCAGACGCGCACACGTACGGGGGTGGCTGGATCTACGGCATGCAAAACCGGATTTTGAACATCGGGTATGTAACCGGACTGGACTACAAGGATCCATTGCTTGATCCTCACGCGGAGTTTCAACGCTACAAGACCCATCCGTTTATTTCGAAGCTCCTGGAAGGCGGCAAAATGATCCGTTATGGAGCAAAGACGATCGCGGCGGGCGGTTACTATGCAATTCCGCAAACTTATGCCGATGGAGTATTGCTGGTTGGCGACTGCGCCGGTTTTCTCAATTCACAAAGGCTTAAAGGCATTCACTCAGCGATCAAGAGCGGCATGCTGGCAGCGGAAGCAATCTTCGAATCGTTGGTTGTGGGTGACTTTTCCGCAAAGCAGCTTCAACGTTATGAACAACTCGTAAATGGCAGTTGGATCATTCCTGAACTGAAAAAGGTCCGTAACTTCCATGCGGGTTTTCGATATGGACGATGGCTGGGATTATTCAATACAGGGCTTCAGTTTGTTACGGGTGGACGTGCCTGGGGGATTCTGGACCGCGACAAAGGACAAGCCGGTCATCGAGAGATGAAGAAGCTGTCAGCGTATGGTTATCGTGGAGACGACCTTGCTCAGCGGTACGAGAGTTTGAAGTTTGATGGAAAAGTTACCTTTAACAAAGTCACTGACGTTTACCACGCGGCAGTAGGACATGACGAAGATCAGCCCGCACATCTTCATGTCCTGGATCTGAATATCTGCTCAACACGCTGCGCGGAGGAGTATGGCAATCCCTGCCAGCGATTTTGTCCGGCGGCTGTTTATGAGATGGTGGACGAAGGCGGAAATGGCCAACGTCGTTTGCAGATCAATTTTTCCAACTGCGTTCACTGCAAGACGTGCGACATCATGGATCCTTACCAGATCATCAACTGGGTAACGCCGGAAGGTGGCGGAGGACCAGACTATAAGGGGATGTAGACCTCTGATGCAGGCGGCAAACGAAATCATTGGTCAATTATTATTTGAAATTTGAGAATTATCATTTAGTCCTATTGGTCTCCACGAGGTACAAGACCAACGCCCCAAACCTGAGCTCCAAAGGATCAAATGTTTAATTCTCAAATATCAACCAATAATTAACCAATGATTTCTCTTGTTGTCTAGATCCTGTTTCCTGGCAGCTATTCCGCCGGGTTATCGCTCTCTCTAATGCTGAAATGAACACGACCTCGGATCACTTCCTCCAAAGCGATTCGTGTCGGCTTGTGTTTCTGTGGGTCAATCTCAATGCGCGGTTGGGCCCCGCGCTGTAGCTGTTTGCTTCGTTTTGCTGCCAGAATAATCAATCGATATTTTGAATCAACTTCCGGTGCATCTGTCGACTCTAACGTGCTTTCAATCTCACTTGTAACTGTAGACATAAGCTGTCTCATTCAACTCCTTATTTAATGACGTGACAATTACTCAACGGATTTGAAATTCTCGATTACTTCTTGAACTATAGGACCCTGGCGCTCGCTGCGCGCTCTTTCACTATAAATAATCGATGCGAGCTGGTGGGCCGCGCGCTCGACATCGTCGTTGATAATGACGTAATCAAAAGAAGAATACTGACGCAATTCTTCTGGTGCATTCTTCATCCGCAGCGCCAGTTGTTCCGGACTGTCTGTGCCCCTGGCTACCAGACGTCTCCTCAGAATCTCATAAGAAGGTGGCAAAATGAAAACACTGACGGTGTCCATCGTCAGATTTCTTATACTCGCGGCTCCTTGAACGTCGACTTCCAGGATGATATCAGTGCCCGCAGCTGTTTCCAGCGCGACTTGTTGCCTGGCGGTTCCGTAGAGATTTCCGTGAACTAATGCCCACTCGAGAAACTCATTGGCTCGGACCATCGCCTCAAAAGTCTCGCGATTAACGAAGAAGTACTCACGACCATGGACCTCGCCGTTCCGCGGCGTCCGCGTCGTGTATGAAACCGAGTAACTTAGATTAGGCACGGTGTCCAACACGCGTCGGATCAATGTGCCTTTACCGCCTCCGGATGGGGAGCTCACTACGAACAATGTTCCCGGTGCGACCTTAGTCACCGGCGTTTGAATCTGAGTTGGCGCATCAGTCACCTTACTCGACATTCTGAACTTGCTCTCGAAGTTTCTCTACTTCCGCTTTGATCGAGAGCGCTGCCTCCTTAATCGTAAGGTCGGTCGACTTTGACAGGGTCGTGTTCGCTTCGCGATTGAGTTCCTGCAGCAGGAAGTCAAGCATCTTCCCGGTTTCGCCAGAGGAGTTTAATGCTTCCTGAAATTGTGCGAGATGACTGCGAAGCCGGACCATCTCCTCGCTCACATCACTCCGATCCGCGAGGTAGGCAACTTCCTGAGCAAGTCTTCCGGGATCAACCTCGATCGTTTGACCGCCGCGACTCAACAGTTCACCGATTCGTTTTTGCAGTCGTTGACGATAGGCATCCGCAAGACCAGCAGCGGAAGCTTCAATCGTCGGCACCAATGCCTCGATTTTGGCGACACGTTCGGCTAGTTCCATACGAAGCGCCTCGCCTTCCTGTTGTCGCATTCGCTCAAGGTCATCAAGTGCTTGATCGATCGCTTGTTCAAGTGCCGCGATCATTCGTTCGTCAATACCATTGCGTCCGGGAACAAGAGCACCTGGGATGCGGGCAAGGACATTGATATCGAGTGCGCCCTCTATGCCAAACTCTTGTTGTAACTGCCGCAATGCCTCCACGTAACCTGCGATCAGTGGCCGATTCAGTTCGTAAGCAACTTGTGCCGTTCTTTCAAAACTGACGGTGACATCAACTCGTCCGCGAGCCAGTCGCGAAGAGATGCGACGCTTGATGGCCGGTTCCACTGAAGCAAGCTCTGACCCAACGCGCAGATGGACGTCGAGGAAGCGATTGTTAACAGTCTTTAGATCGACAGACACGGAGAAGTCATCTCCACCTATCGCGCCACGTCCGTATCCGGTCATTGATTTCATTACAATTTGGGCCTTTGGTTTTTGGTCTTTGGCCTATGGCTTCCGTTCATCGAATAACAAGTTGTCGTTTGATGGGTGTAGCGTGGAATCGGATCGAAGACCGAAGGCCTAAGGTCAAAGGCCAAAGACCTACGCATCCGCAACACCCACTAAGTCTGCTTCTTCGTCCGCAAACTGCAATTCGTAGAGTTTGCGATACTGGCCGCCCTTCGTCAGCAGCTCTGAATGGGTTCCTATTTCGAGAATACGACCAGCTTCCATTACCACGATTGCGTCAGCGCGACGGATGGTTGAAAGTCTGTGAGCAATAACGAGCGTCGTTCTATCGCGAACCAGATTAGCAATCGCTCTTTGTACTAGCCGTTCTGACTCCGCGTCGAGCGCAGAAGTAGCCTCATCGAGGATCAGGACGGGAGCGTTGACCAGAACCGCGCGCGCAATAGCGAGTCGTTGTCGCTGACCACCTGATAGAAAGATTCCGCGTTCACCGACGACAGTATCGTAACCCTGGGGAAGTTCCTGAATGAAGTCGTGAGCAAAAGCAATCCGTGCGGCTTCATGAATTTCGTTGTCAGTTGCTTCAGGACGGCCATATGAGATGTTATGACGGACGGTGTCGTTAAAGAGCACCGTCTCCTGAGTTACGAGTCCGATTTGGGAACGTAAGCTGGCAATGGTCGCGTCTTTAAGATCCATCCCGTCCCAGAGCACTTTGCCTGAACTTGGATCATGAAAGCGCGGCAATAGCTTTGTCAGTGTCGACTTTCCGCCACCCGATTCACCAACGAGCGCAACCATGGTTCCTTTTGGAATTCTTAAACTGACATCACGCAACACCGCACGCGATTCGTTTGCATAACCAAACGACACGTTGCGCAATTCAATCTCAGACCCCAACGATGGCAGCACCCTCGCGTTTGGCTTTTCTTCGATGATCGCGTGTTCGTCCATCACTTCCCAGACATGGTGCGCCGCTGCGAGCGCCTGCTCCATACTGTTCTGCAAGCGTGAGAGTTTGCGCATTGGATCGTAACTGCGAAACAGAAAGATCAGGAATGTGACGAACTGCGCGGCATTTAGACGGCCGGCAATGATCTCCTGTTGACCGAAGAAGAGAAGCAGTACGACGAAGAGCATGCCAATCAGTTCGATCGTTGGAGGCGAGGCGCCCGCGATGCTTGCGCTGCGAAGATTCGCACGAACAATCTTCTTAGCGACTTCAGTGAACCGAGCCGACTCGCGTTTCTCAGCACGATAGGCTTTTACGATACCCTGATTCGCGAGCGCCTCCTGCGCGGTATCAGTCAGCTGTTTGCTTCCCTCAAAACTCTCACGGGCGAGATTGCGGAGCGCAGTGCCAAACTTCGCGGTTAACAATGCGATAATGGGTGCAATCAAAAGTGAACCGAGGGTGAGCCGCCAACTGTAGTAGAACGAAGCTGCGAGAAACGCGATGAGGGTAAAACTCTCGCGCAGCATGTCTCGAATCGTCGCGGTGACTGCCGTTTCGATGGCTGCCGCGCTGGATACTAATCGCGATACCAGGTAATTGGTGCGATGCCTCTCGAAAAATGTTGCTGACTGGGCCAACAGGTGACCGTAAAGATCCTGACGAAGTTTGAGGACCGCGCCTTGTCCGATTCGAGCCATTAAATACGTCGAAACCCATTCGGCAATACCCTTTGCGACAGTAAAAGTAATGAGCAGTATGGATATTGTCTTCCAGGCGCCGAGCGGATCCCGGGGAATCAGGTTTTGCAGACCGAAGAGAGTTGCGGTACGTGTTCCTGGTCCGTGAACGAAGGCCTGATCGAAGATCGGGACGATGAGCGCGCCAATAGCGCTCTCCAGTAAACCGACAACGAGCATCGCAAAAGTTGCTAACGTAAAGAAGGGCCAGTGAGGTTTTAAGTATCTTAACAGTCGAAGAAGATCATGCATCGCTGGTTGCGAAATTCTCTGCCCAGTTGCTATAAGAGAGGTAAGAGACGGCCCAGGGTTTCGAAAATTAACTATACTTACCCCCGCTAATTTGCGTCAAGGCAGCCAATTCCCTTGTTGTGCATGTGTTAGGATCGAGTTGTTGAAGAGTTTCGGGACGAGTCTGTGACAAATTTGGTTATAATTTTTTCGCGAGCTTCGTAGTTAGATTAGATCCCTCCTGACAGGATCAGACGACGTGGGGCAGCAACCACAAGTTACTAGCAAATATGCAGGCAAACGCCTGCTGATTGCCGACGACGACAGCGACATGCGTGTCCTGCTTGCGGAGTACTTCCGCAGGCTCGGTTTTCAAGTAGACGAACGAGAGAGCGGACAAGCTGCCCTTGAAGCGGCGATGGCCGGCAGGTTCGACTGCTTCATCTTCGACGTCTCGATGCCGGGAATGTCTGGCTTTGATCTGTTGAAGCGAGTCAGAGACCGCGGCATTCAAACACCAGCACTCTTTCTAACCGCACACGACGCCTTATCTGACAAAGTCGCCGGCTTTGAAGCAGGTGCGGATGATTACCTGGCGAAGCCGTTTAGTCCGCGAGAATTGGAGTATCGCGTCGAAGCACTTCTGAGGCGCAGCGGAATTACGTCCGAACCTCACGATGAAGAGCGCATCGAAGTTGGTGATCTAATAATCGACAAGCGCCGCCATGAAGTCCTCAGAAATGGTTCACGCATCGATTTGACTCCTCTCGAGTTTCAGATTCTCGAACTTCTCGCCTCCGAACCAGGACGCGCGTGGTCGCGTAATGCGCTGCTCGATCGGGTTTGGAGCACTGACTATGAGGGCTACCAACGGAACATTGATCCGCACATCAACCGTTTACGAAAGAAACTCGAAACAGATCCAAAGAACCCGAGGTATGTCTTAACGGTCCGTGGAGTTGGGTACAAACTGAACGAGACACCTTGAGTTTGATTATCATAACCTCCGCTGCCTCGCTGCACAGCAGGAACTAATTCTTATGTTGTGGTGGATTGGCTCAATCCTTCTGGCGGTTTGGTTCGCCCTGACCTTCATTCTTCATAAGCGAGGTTTTGTACACATCCTGCTCCTATCCGGAATTTCCGTACTTGTCGTCCAATTTGTTGCATATCGTAAGACCAGGTATCAAACAAAACAGCGCGGTTAGCGGTTCGAATTCAAAATACTTCTCCTTGACCTCCTCATATCGTTCGGCAACAATGCGTTTGTTAGCGGCATCAACATCGTGATCCGTTGGGCTTTCAGATGCTCTCCCGGCCAATCCCAAGTTGAAATCAGGAGTTGCCTGCGATGACATCAACAACTGCTTTGAAGCGTCTGGCTCTTGTATCTACTCTCCTATTAATCACCCTGACGTGTTCGTCCCCCGTAGTAAACGCACAATCAGATACACCGCGACAGACCATCGCGATTACCTACCCGCTCGAGGAGACCATCACCGTAAAGTTACGTGGCACTACTCTGCTGCCACGACTGAAGGGTGAAGCGAAGGTCAGGCGCGCCGGCAGACGCGGCACTCGCGTGGAGTTGAGTATTGATGATTTACCGCGCGCTTCTGAACTCGGTGGAATTTATACGACCTATGTCCTATGGGCTATTTCACCAGATGGACACGTAGACAACTTGGGTGAAATTAAGCGGAGTGGAAGTTCATTTGTGAACTCAAAGCTGGACGTGACCACACCGCTGCAAAGCTTCGCGTTGATTCTCACCGCCGAACCTCACTTCCTGATGAAGGTACCGAGTCGCGCGGTCGTTATGGAGAATCTGCCGCCGCAACGTGTGTCTGGCTCGCAGATCGAGACAGTGAACGTTCAGTACATCGGTAATTCGAGCGACTATTTCAAGAATGTTCACGTGCCTGAGATCGCTGATCGTGATTATCGCGAGACGCCGGTTTCACTCCTGGGTGCGCGACAAGCGATCGCGCTGGCGAAGTATGCTGGTGCCAGCCAGGAGGCGCCGGAAGAGTTACGTACGGCGGAAGAGGAACTCCAAAGCGCCGAAGAAGCGTGGCGTATGAATCAACCGGTTGCCGATATCGATGTGCGTGCGCGCAAGGCTACGTCTTCTGGTGCACACGCAGAAGAAGTGGCAGGCGTGCGACGTGCTGCACGGTTGAGTCGACAGGAAATTCAACGGCGTGACGATGCAGTGCGAGCTGCTGAAAAGAACTCAGCGACGCTACAACGCGAACTAAGCCAAACGCAGACAGCTCTCGATAAAGAAACGCGTGCGCGCGAACTTGCTGAACGTGATTTGGGGACGGCAAACGATCAGCTGCGTGAGCAACGTGTGGAGATCGCGCGTTTGCGTGATGAGAATCAACAGCTGCGATCGGAAGGCGAAGCGGCCAAGATCAAGCTCGCCCGACTCGAAGGTGAGAAGCAGGCTGAAACCGATCGCGTTGAAGCTGAACGCCGAGCACAGGAACGTAAGGCGAATGAGGCGACACTGAAGCAAACACTTGCCAAGTACGGCACCGTGAAAGAAACCGCGACTGGCTTCAGGTTAGTGCTGCCCGAAGCCATTTGGTCCAGCGCTCGCACTGCGAATCTCGCGCCCGCATCTGCCGCAAAATTGGAACCATTGGCTGCGTTGCTGGCGAGTAATCCTGATTATCAACTGTTGATTGAGGCATACACCGACAACAAAGGTGATGAGGTGTCGCTGCAGCAGCTGACACAGGAGCGTGCGCGGGCACTGTCAGAACGCTTTCAGTCAGCTGGGGTCGATCCAATGCGTATTCAAGCTAACGGTATGGGCACTTCAAATCCGCTCGCGCCAAACACGACAGTCGCAGGACGATCAAAGAACCGGCGAGTGGAAATTACCTTTACTTCCAATCCGCGCAGCACGGCCGTGAATTGAAGCAGATCCACCGATTTCCGCAGATTGCGCAGATTCAGTGATAGATGCGGTGAGATCTGCATCCGCCCACTACAAAACAAACCGTCGTTGCTCAAGACTCCGCGTGCCGAAGTTAAGGAGAAGCGCCGTTTTGTAACCAGTGACCTTTAAGTAATTGATTACCTGCGATTCCTCGAGCCGACTTAAACGAGCAAGCGCGTTCAGTTCAACGATCACAGATTCAAAACAGACAAAGTCAGGCCGATAATACTTCGAAGGATCCGCTCTTTGTAGCTAACGCGGAATCTGAGTTCGGAAGTAAAAGGTATCTGGCGGCTGACCAACTCAAGCGTCAGAGCCTCGTGATAGATTGGTTCCGCGAAGCCACAGCCGAGTTGACGATGAACCTCCATAGCGGCACCGATGATCGCATAGGTTCGAGGGTCACGTTCAGTGAGGATATTCATGGTCATACTACTTGTGAGGTTACAGCAAATAGGTCTACGTTTAGTGAACTGTTGAGGTCTAACAGATTATCCGACTTTCGTAGTCATGTGAATGCAGTGGCACGTATACTCAACATAACTGCTCTAATACCTAATCTGTGTAATCTGTGAGAATCGGTGGATCTGCTTCATGTCGGCGCTTGAAATCCTACAACTTGTTGGTTACAGCGTTGGCGCGCTGTTGCCGCTGTGGATGGCGTTTCAGCTCGTCTCACACCGCACCACATTAAGTTCCACCGAACGTCTGCTCGCATGCCTGGCGCTCACCATGGGCGGCTGGCACATGAGCAATCTATTCATCACGCTTCACGGACTCTTTGATTTCGGCTTTGATACATGGACCAACTTCTTACGGCTCGCAGACTCAATCTCAGTTGTTAGTATCACTTTCGCGTATTCGTTTCTGCTCCATGTCCACCTACACCTTTGGGCCACCGCGCATGGCCGTACCTCACTAAATAAGAGCGAACGCATTCGTGTCTATCTTTCGTATGTGCCAACCCTGTTCCTGGTGTTGGCGATACAACGCCTCTGGGTTGGTGAGTATGCGCCGATGTTCACAAAACTCTCTGGGTTCGTCTTTCCGTTCGCTCTGTGGATTGCTTACGTCCTTGGGCTAATCGCTCTCACTGAACTTTTGATAGCGAGGCAGACTGAGAACAGCAGCGAGCGACGCATCATGCAGACTCTTGCGTTCTCATTCATTGGCGTCGGCATTGTGATTTTTGCGGCACTGGCTTTTGGCGTGGGTGAAGGGACCATCGCTGGTCTGTACTTGAAAACACTCGCCAACCTCGGTTCGATTCTCCCTTCGGTGTTACTGGCTTACTACATTTATCGCTATCGTTATCTCGAAATCATTATCGAAGAGAGTTTGATTGTGGTGAGTTTCGCCGCGGTGGTGCTAACAGTCTACGTCTTTGGAATACGCACGCTCGGTGATTGGATGACTCAGACGTATGGCACCAGGCCCGGCCTCGTGGAAGCGATTCTGATTCTTACTTTGACATTACTCGCCGCTCCGTTCCGCCGCTGGTTGGGCCAACGCTTTCATAAGCTGTTTGAGCGTGAAGCTGCGCTCTACAAACAGATTGTCGCGCGAATTGGATCTTACCCTGGTCAATATCGAGATCTTTCCGATCTTCTCCAGTTTGTGGAGGAACGAACTACGGAGACTTTGGGGCTTCGTCAACTGAAAATCTTCGTAAATGGAAAACCGGCGATCGCACAAAACGGTCACAACGCTGACGATTGGGTCGAATCGGTTCTGACAACTTCGCGAGAATCTAAATGGCTGCCCGTCGAAGACTCACCTTTGCTAGCCGAAAAGGGATTCAAAATAGCTTACCCGCTGAGACGCGAAGATAAAGTTAACGGGCTGCTTGCTGTTGATGCCGCAGCGGGAGCACTGTCGCCTGATGCGCGCTCAGTAATCGAGATTCTTGCTGATCAAGTTGCAATAGCTATCGATGATTCGCGCCTGGTAGAAGAGAACGTGCGACTCGAAAGAGAGCTTGCGGAGCGTGAGCGCCTTGCGTCACTTGGTCGGATGGCTGCAACGGTGGCCCATGAGGTGAAGAATCCACTGTCGGCCATCAAGTCGATCGCGCAAGTAATGAAGGAAGACGAAAAGCTCAACAGTGAGTACGCGCGTGATTTGAGTTTGATTGTAGGTGAGACCGACCGGCTGAGTCAGAGCGTCACGCAGCTGTTGAGCTTTGCGCGAAGAGAGACTCCCGCGGAACAGGCCTTGGGTGTCGATGAACTGGTGAGCTCGGTTGTTAGTCTGTTTCAAGCAAACGCTCGTGAGCAGAATGTAGAGCTGAGATGCGACATTCGAAGCAGGGAGTCATTGCCTGGAAAACATGTTTCAGTTCTGCGCGACGCATTATCGAACCTGCTCTTGAATGCACTTCAGACAACACCCCGCGGTGGGGTTGTTAGCGTGTCAGTGAAACGAGCGGATGCTGATATTTTGATAAGTGTCGAAGACAGTGGTCCAGGTGTGCCGGCCGATCTTCGGGAGCGGATTTGGGAACCCTTCTTCACTACTCGTCAAAGGGGAACCGGACTTGGCTTATCGATCGTGCGAAAGCGGATGCAGGAGGTTGGTGGAACGGCAATGCTTGTTTCGTCACCGGGTAAAGGATCGACCTTTCAGTTACGTATGCCTCACGAATCATAATGGTGATCGTCATGACTGGCGACGAACTTTGTTTTCACACCTGCGGAACTTTTCCGAAGTGAGCGCGTGTTTAGGCTGACCTGCAAAGCGCCTGTCGTCAGGAGCAGAAGGCAGTTGGCAGGCGCACGATAGGATTGAGTACTCCTGCTCCTGTCTGCTTCTGCTGCTCCTGACTAAGGTCCGCCCACGAACTTACGCGGCGCTACTCTTCCATTTCATGTGAGGCAAACTTTTTTTGATTAGAAGGAGATAGAGCATGAATATGCGAAAGCCTGGGGGTGCGATGTTCTGTGCGTTGTTGACCGCAGTAGTCTTAACAATCACCGTGACGACTGCTAAGGCACAACAAACACCCGTCCAACCGATGGATTCGGAAGCTAATCTGGATACTCAATTGTATCTGATTGTGGGAACGAACCAAGACATCGATGATGCAAGATTGCCGGCAACACTGGATACAGTGATCAGGCAACTACGTGCGTCATTGCCTTTTAAGAACTATCGCTTGGCCGCAACTTTAGTTAACCGTGTGCGTAACGAAGGACGCTTGGATCTACGTTGGATCGGTGGTCCATTCGCGACGCCGTCCGGTACTGCCTCAAGGGAGACGCCTAGCTTCAGTGAATTCAAGATCGGTGTCGTAAAACTTGTGCGCAACGCCGAAGGACAGCCGGTTGTGCAAATGCAGAGATTCAGTTTTGGCGCTCGCATTCCGATTGTCACCGGGACAAACGTCGCGCAGACCGGTACCGGTTTTCCCGTAATCAACTACGACAATACAGGTTTGAATACTGACATCAGTTTACGAGAAGGCGAGCCAGTGGTTGTGGGCACTCTCAATGCTGGTCCATCCGGTGATGCGATCATCCTGGTTGTGTCGGCGAAACGAACAAACCGCTGAAACAGGACCAGGGACAGCAAGCAGAAGCAGGGACGGTGGACGGCCTGCCCCTGCCTGCCGCCCCTGCTGCTGTTTTTGGCACGCGATGCGCTAGGGAAATTTCTCGGATAAGCACTAAACTGTCCGGGAAGTGAGAAAAGACGCCTTGCGATTAATGATTGTCGACGACGAAGAAGCCGCGCGCTACGGTATGCGGCGGGCCCTCTCCACCTTCGGCTATAACATCACTGAAGCCGGTTCAGCCGAAGCGGCACGAGCTCTCATCAAACAGCAACAACCTGATCTGCTACTGCTCGATGTGAACCTGCCGGGCATGAGCGGCCTCGAGTTTCTTCGCGAGTTGAAGAGCGAGAATGGCAACGGACCGCTCATAATCATTGTTACAGCTCACGGATCAGAACGACTGGCAGTCGAAGCCGTTAAGACCGGGGCGTACGATTATCTTTCGAAGCCATTCGAACTCGAAGACCTTCGACTCGTGGTGAAGAACGCTGCGGAGACGGTCCAACTTCGTCGCGAGAACTTTTCACTTCGTCGACGGATCGAAGTTGAGCGATCGCAACGCGGTGCGCTGATTGGCAACTCCGAAGCGATGCAACGAGTACGGGGCATGATCGAAAAGGTTTCCGAGACCGATGCGACAGTGCTTGTGCGTGGGGAATCGGGCACCGGCAAGGAGTTGGTCGCACGCGAGATTCACGAGCGAAATAGTGTTCGGCGCAACGGTTCTTTCGTGGCGGTCAATTGTGCAGCATTGCCTTCCGAGCTGATTGAGTCGGAGCTGTTTGGTCACGAAAAGGGCGCATTTACCGGGGCCGCAGCGAAAAGAGAAGGGAAGTTTGAACAGGCAGACGGCGGCACACTATTCCTCGACGAGATTGGCGACATGAGTTCCAATGTCCAGGCTAAGCTGCTGCGTGCTCTCGAAGAAAGACGCATTGAACGGCTTGGGGGAAATGAATCGATACCTGTCGACGTTCGTATCGTTAGCGCCACTCACCGGCCACTTGAACAGGAGATTGCCAATGGACACTTCCGCGCCGATCTTTTCTATCGTCTGCACGTGGTGACTATCGACATTGCGCCACTCCGTGAACGCCGTGAGGATATTCCGATGCTGGCGGATACATTTCTCCGTCTCGCCGGCGAACGGTATGAGCTGCCGCAACGATCGTTAAGCCAGGGCGCGTTGAAGCGTCTCGTCGAATACAACTGGCCGGGGAATGTCCGCGAGTTAAAGAACACAATTGATCGCGCGGTGATTATGGCTGAAGGCGATGAGATCGCTGTGCGTGACTTGCCTGACGAAATCACAGCAGGGATTCCGACGAGTGTTCGTGCGGAAGAAGATGGTGACAGTGACGGGTTAAGAGTGCCGTTCACCGCCGACTTTCGTGAAGATCGCCGCGAGTTTGAGCGGCGATACATCACGAGATGTTTGGAGTACACGCAGGGGAATGTCACGCGTGCAGCAGAAATCCTCGACATGCATCGCCAGTCGCTCCAACACAAGTTGCGGCAGCTGGGACTCGGCCGCCGATATGTTTCTGTCGGTGGTGAGACGCAGGAAAATAACGACAACTGACAGAAAGATTCAGCCGCAGGTTAAGAAAGGGGAAGCGGGAAAGGGAAAGAGGAAGAGAGGAAGAGAAGTACCGTTTTCCCTTTCGCCCTTCCCCTTTTTCCCTTTCCCTCTTCACCTTTTCTCATCTGTGCCGATCTGCGTTAATCTGCCGCTAATTCTTTTCTGCGGGAGAAACCATGAAAGCTCGACTCGACGCCATCATTCAGCGTGAACAAGCAGAGTATCTTGACGGGCTTCTGCCCCAACGCGATCCGTTGCTCAAAGAGATGGAGGGATATGCGGCAGAACATCGTGTGCCGATCGCGGATGCAGAGGTCGCAAAGTTTTTGGAAATCAGTGCTCGAGCCAGCGGCGCTAAACG
>JBKPMX010000045.1:0-31199 GCA_046765655.1 Acidobacteriota bacterium | reverse complement strand
AACGCGCAGTGAAGTAATTAAGTAAGCACTATTCAGTACCGTGCGCGGTAGCGGACGGCCGAGACTCAACGCGCAGTGAAGTAATTAAGTAAGTACTATTCAGTACCGTGCGCGGTAGCGGACGGCCGAGACCCAACGCGCAGTGAAGTGATATCGCGTGTTGAGTCTTGGCCATCCGCTACCGCGCACGGTACTGAATAGCAACTTCGCAGTCGATCAGAGCTTCCTTAATTGTCGCGAGTTTCTGAAGGATCAAGTGGTGAATGAATTGAAAGTATTGCGAATCACGACAAACTGAAGTGGTGTCGGGCATGAGTCGACATCAATGACTCGACATCAACGATCTGGCAGTCCTTCGACCTCCGTCACCTGCCTTACTTCAACAACTCCGATGCGTGCACCTGGAATGCGCGCTGCAATCTCCATCGCCTCTTCACGATCCTTCGCATCGACGAGAAAGTAACCTCCGAGCTGCTCTCGAGTCTCGGCAAATGGTCCGTCAGTTATCAAGCGGTTTCCATCCCTCACTCGAACACATACTGTCTCAGAAGTTGGATGAAGTGGTGCGGCACTCAGGTATTTGCCGCTGGCGTGCAAATCGTTTGCGAGTTTAACGGACTCTCGAAGTAATCCCGTTCGCTCAACTTCACTTCGTTGGTTGAATGTCTCTTCGTCGTGGTGGACCAACAACATGTACTTCATTTATGCCTCCTGCACTTGCGACTGCGCGTTGCTGACATAGAGTTTGCCACCCAGCCAGGCGCACGGGAGTGCCGTTACTACGAGTCCGAGTGGATACCACTTCGGACCGAACTCGGGTCCTTTGTTCAAAGTTCCTGCTGCGCCTGCAATGCTCAGCACAAGGCCAATCACACCTAGTATCACCGCGTGTCGCATCGGCCTATCCGGCGCGAGTCGCGCTGAGATATATCCGCCTGCGATGCCGTAAACGATCCGATATGCGGTCGCGAGCATCCACAGTGGAGTGGCCATAGGTTCAAACCACGGTGGGAAGACGCCTGTTGCATGCATCACGATGTCAGTTCCGAGGGAGAGAACCACAACTACAACAATGCCGGCGAAGACGGCTCCAATGCTTTTGAGAGTGTGATGGGAGACTGATGCATTCGTCATTTTCAGTTACCTTTCAGGCAATCCTTCGTCAAGCAAGAGGCTATTCACTACCGTCCGCGGTAGCGGGTGGCCATTGCTCAAACGGCGATATCGGCTGGCGTTGAGTGGTGGCCACCCGCTACCGCGGACGGTACTGAATAGCCACTTGATCAGAGCCTTCTTAAGTAAGTCGAATGAAAGGCGGTCGAATCGACAATCGACCGTTTCTTTCCAGAATTTAATCCGCTCAGACGCCGCCTGTGTGGGTGGTCAATGCGGGGGTCACCGTCAGCGGTACAATAGCGAAAAGATTGATCAAACATAACTGGATGTTCTAACGTGGCGTAGAACGATGAGAACTACGGCTGTTGTGATCTTGATCGTTTCGCTTTTATTGCTGCCCGTGCAGGCGCAGCAGTCTTCCACTCAAGGTCGGCCGCAACGATCGCAGGTCCCGGCAACCAAGTCTCCGCCTCAGAACGTAGAGCAGAACACCCAACAAAAAAATACAGAAACGATCGATCAGGATGACGTTGTGCGTATCACAACGAATGTGGTCCAGATCGATGCCATCGTAACCAAGGATGGGAAACAGGTAACAGATCTAAAGCCTGAAGACTTTGAAATATTCGAAGACAACAAGCCGCAGAAGATAACAAACTTCACATACGTGTCGAATGTTACGACGCTCAACGAAGCGGCGACCGCCCGCTCAAAGGATGCTAATGCCGCGCCCGTAGCTCCAGTTACAGTGCGTTCGGGCGATCCTCACCGCACAATGGCAATCGTTGTAGATGATCTTGGGATTGCATTCGAGAGTATTGGACGAGTTCGAAAGCAGCTCCGCAAATTTGTCGAACAGGACATGCGGCCCAATGATCTAATCGCGATCATCAGAACAGGCGGCGAGGTGGGTTCGCTGCAACAGTTCACCACCGATAAGCGGATTCTTCTTCGAGCGATTGAGAATCTTCGATGGAATATATCTAGCCGTGTCGGAGTCTCAGTGTTGCCGCCGATCGAGCCATCCGGCATGGAATGGCGCCCGCCGTTATCTTCGGATATCCAATCCCCCCTGGGCGGTACTCTCAACGCCATCAAATTCGTATTGGATGGCATGCGTATTATGCCCGGACGGAAATCAATGCTGATTCTCTCCGACAATCTTCCGGTTGATTCTGAATTAACTTCACTGCCACGTGGGCCTATCACCGCGGCGATACCTACTGCAGACCGAAGTGAGAGTGATCCGTGGCCGACGGACTTATATGGCAACAACGAAGCTTTGCGACGCGTTGCGGAATTAGCGATTCGTTCATCCGTCGTGATTTATGGCGCCAGCACCACCGGTCTGTTGCCAACGTTTGTTACAGCGGCTGACAACATCAACCCTAATCTTCGTCCTACCGGCGCTCAACCGTTCGGAATAATCAGCATGCGTTCGGCCATGTTGCAGGACGCCAGCTCTGGGCTCGATGTCCTGGCGCGAAAGACTGGAGGTTTTTTAACGAAAAATACAAACGACTTTGGGATTAACCGTGTCGCACTCGATCAGAATGGTTATTACCTGATTGGCTACCGGCCTGCAACAGAGACATTCAATCGCCGGTTCCACACAATAAAGGTTCGCGTAAAGCGTTCAGGGTTGAGCGTGCGCACGCGTTCGGGGTTTTTCGGAATGACTGATGAGGAGGTACAGCCGGTTCAATACACCGCTCGAGATCGAATCGCGATGGCGCTGATGTCTCCGTTTGGTGCGTCCGAGATAGAAGTTCATCTGTCTGCTATTTTTGCGAATCTGCCAGAGACAGGTTCACTCATTCGTTCGTTAATACATTTTCCCGCAGCGGCGCTTACCTTCACGAATGACCCGGGCGGTTGGCACAAAGCAACGCTGAACCTGAGTTGTATAGTTTTTGGCGACAACGGGGGCGTCGCGCAACAGCTGAGTGAAACACGCGAGGTTCGTCTGCGCGCAGATCAGTTCGATCGGGTTATCAGTGAGGGGCTCACTTATCAATACGACGTACCAATAAAGAAGGCAGGTGCTTATCAGTTTCGAGTTGCGGTGAGAGATTCTGACTCTGCGCGTATCGGTACAGCGCGAGAGTTTGTTGAGGTGCCCGATCTAAAGAAGAAACAACTCGTGATCTCCGGTATTACGGTTTCCGGTTATCTCGATTCGTCGAATACTGCGCTGCTAGCTTTTAACCAGCTAAGTAATCCAGCCATCCGCCGCTTCAAATCCGGAACGAGTCTTTTGTTTGGTTATGCGATTTATAACGCATCGGTTGGGAAAAGAAACGCCGCTCCACTAACGACCCAGGCAAAGATCTTTCGCGATGGAAAGCCTGTTTACGAAGGTCCGGTGAAACCCGTCGACTTCGCTAACCAGAAAGATCTCGAGCGGATTCCCATCGGTGGCGGCGTGCAGCTCGGCTCAGCGCTCGAGCCCGGAGAATACCTGCTTCAGATCCTTGTCACCGATCCCGCGGCGAAAGAAAAATTCCGCACGGCAACTCGCTGGATCGACTTCGAGATAGTCAAATAGGCGTCTTTTTAAGGACTGGTGTTTCCGTCACCGATACCATTCTGCGCTTCGTCACTTGTCACAGATCAGCCACTTGACTGGCCGATACCGTTCAGTGGTCCTAAAGCCCACGATATTTCGCGTTAGTAAACAGGGAAGTTGATAACTCGGACGACCGCGAAAGAGCGAAGGAGCTGTATGAAACAGATCAAAGCGAAGTACGTGGTTTTTTCAGTGATTGCCGTGGCGAGCCTCTACGTGATGTATCACAACGAGCGATTTCTCGTCGACTCAGCGCATCCCGCATGGCAACGCTATGAAGCCTTTAAATGGTGGTTACTGCCGCACGGAGTATTCGGTGCGATTGTGCTTTGCTTTGCACCTTTTCAATTTTCCGAGCGGATACGACAAAAGTTCACCAAGGCGCACCGCGTCATGGGCCGGCTGTATGTTTTGGGCGCATTCATGCTCGCGCCAATGGGTGCATACATCCAGTATTACCAGGAGCGGATGGGAGCGCCGCGTTCGTTTACGGTTCTCGGAGTGGTTGACGCAATCATGCTGATGACGACAACAGGACTTGCTGGGTACTTTGCTTACAAGCGAAAGATTGCGGTCCACCGTCAGTGGGCCACTCGAAGTTACGCAGTAGCGCTAACATTCATCTTTGGTCGGTTTATTATGGGTACTACTGGTTTGGAAACCCACGGGGTAGAGATGGTGCAAGCGATAATCTGGTCGTACCTGGCGCTGTCAATGGTGTTTGCAGACATTTCCATTCATTGGCGGGAAATCCGAACCGCGGTTTCAGCGCGGCCGAATCGGGTAGTGAAGCCGGTTCCCCTGCCCGCACAAGTCCAACGCGCGGCTTGATCAGAATTTCTTCAACGCTGGCGCCATTTCGTCAACGGAATCAGTAATAACCTAATGAAGGGGCGGCATCCGAATGCCGCCCTTTTTGAATTGCTGCCAGTGGAGTGTAAAGGGCACGCAGCCACGGGCCCGCGACGGCACAGTTCCCACAAGCCGCGGGCAGCGTTCGCCGTGATCATGTCGAGTGATCCCGGCGAGCCAACCGACCGCGCGAACCGACCACGCGAATGGCGGTAAATGCGCGTGCTCTCTCTCTTCTCTTTGTTGTGGTTATCCGAACCCGTTTCTTTGCTTTCCTTTCGTTCCTTCCTTCCTTCTTTCCGTTATTTCCTTCATTAACTCTGCGCGAAATTCAGTTGTTGAACTCTCTGCGCATCTTCTGGGTTCTCCGCATTCAGCTGTAACCCTCCACCTCCCTGTTACCACTGAACTGCGGAGAACGCAGAAGTGCCCAGAGAGAACTCTAACCAGGCCAACATCGAAAACTTAGGTTCGTTGCGCAGTGCGAACCCTTCCTTTACAATGCCGCGGTTTCAGCATTCAGATCGTTTGGCTGCCGACCTATCCGACAGCGCCGCGAACCATACACCAACGCGCCGCAGGAAATCCTTAAGCAGCTATCAAAAAGTTCTTAATGAGTTCTTAGGATCCTGCAGGGTACTTGTGGAAGACAATCAAGCGACTGCCGAGTTCGGACCACGTTCTACCCAAAAAGTCTGTCCCGCATGCGGTGAGGTTTATCAAAACAGTAGTCTGAACTGCTGTCGCAAAAGCGGGAGCTCCTTAAACATGGCAATGGAAGAACGGTCTAGTCGGCTGGTGTCGTTGAACGTTGAACCTATGCTTGAGCCGCTCCGCTCCGACCCGCGTTTTACAGAGCTCGTTCGCAGCGTCGGTCTCAAAAGCCTTTAGTCTAAAGGCCCTGGCTGAAGAGGGAAGCCCGTGACGAAACTGCTCTCTCAATTGCGACTCACGATCGCGGTTACTCTATGCACCTTCCTCACTGGTTTGACCCTCGCTGTGTTTGCGCAGCAACCCCCGGAAAAAGTTTCTCTCCAAATACACGAAGGTACGACGCTCGGATTCGATCTTTCGTCTGATGGCCGATCGATTGTCTTCGATCTTCTGGGCCAACTCTGGATCCTCCCGGCTAAGGGAGGGGTTGCGCGTCCAATCACTGACGCAGTGCGTGATGTCGCTGAAGATCTCGATCCAACGTTCTCCTCAGATGGCCGGCGCGTGGTATTTCGGGGCGAACGGAATGGTCGGACCGGTTTGTGGTTATTGACCTTGAATTCGAGTGGTCCTCGTCAACTGACGCAACTCGCCTATGCTGAAGGCTACGACGGCAACCCAGCGTGGTCGCCCGATGATCGAGTGATTGCCTTCACACATGCTGTCGCGCCCTCTTCACCGAAAGATAGATGGCGCACCGCAATTATGTTGTTCGACGTTGCTTCGGGCTCCTCCAAAGAGATTTCGATCACCGGCCTTCCGACTCCGAACGTAACTGACCCGTTTTGGTTCCCAGATGGAAAGGTAATCGGGTTCGTCACGCGCGGTCGACAAAACGAGACAGGAGGTAGGATTTGGAAGGTTGGTGTGTCCGGTGGCCAAGCGAGTCCGATCACAAGCGAAGGTACTCGTGCGATCGCACCGGCAATATCGAAGAACGGACTACACCTGGCTTACTTCGCGCCCGACGCAGCGGATCGAAAGCAGGTTTGGACGCAAGAGATGATCGGCACGAATGCGTCATCTTCGCGAGCGACCCAAGTAACGAACCATCGCGATGTAACGACCACACGAATCCGTTGGGCCTCCGATGGAAAAACATTGTTCTATTCAGCTGATGGTCGTTTGTGGAAAGTTGCGGCGAGCGGCGGACAGCCGACTGAAATCTCATTCACTGCACATCTTACGATTCCAATAACCCGCAAAGAATTATCTCCTGCGCGATTTCCGATTCCCGGTCAGCGACAAGCGGCTCGGGGCTTTATGGGGTTGGCGCTGTCGCCAGACGGGCGCCAAATTGGAATGCTGGCTCTCGGCAAACTCTGGATTGTGCCTGTTGATGGAAGTCCGCTTGCCATCGTCGACGTTCCGTTGGAAGCGACTTCGCTCGCCTGGTCACCGGACGGTACTGAGGTCGCATGGTCGGCGGGTGCCGCAGACAATGAAGATCTGTTTGCCACGAATCTTTCGTCGAGAGTTACGCGCCGTGTCACTAGCCTAGTAGGACGGGAAGCATACCCAGTCTACTCGCCTGATGGTCGGTATCTCGCATTCGTGCACGTTAAAGACGATGGTATGTTGCGAGTCGTCGACGCACGAGCGAGCAACATTTCCGATCCGGCTCAAACAAAGACACTGGGATCGATAGGGCAAACATGGACCAGTACGCCGCAATGGAGTCCGAACTCGGACGGTCTGCTGGTATGTGGTGGCGCCAGTCTTACTCAACCGAATAGCGCAACCTTTATATCACTGGCAGGGCAGCAACAACCGATCACTCGTTTCCCATCGGCGCCAATCTTTTTGCAGTGGACGCGCCAGGGCAAGATCGTATTTGTCCGTCATGATCGGCTGTGGCAAGTTCCGTTCGATCAGAACGGAATACGCGGAGACCCTAAACCGATTGGAACTGCAGCTGCACTCTATGCATCGGCGTCGAACGACGGGACACTTCTATTCGTTTCGGAGGGCGGACTTCGGTTGAGTTTGCCCGACGGGACGGAACGAAAAATTGGCTGGCCGCTTTCTTACACACCGCCGGTGGCCCAACCGTTACTGCTCCGCAATGTGAGGATCTTCGATGGAAGTGGTTCACCATTAACTGCTGCTCGCGACATCCTGATCGAGAACGGGCGAATCGCACGAATCGCAAAGACGGGCGATCTTTCAATCAGCGGAGTTCGGTTGCTCGATGCTGGCGGACGTGTAGTGATACCCGGGCTGATTGATCTGCATGCCCACGAGTACCGGCCAGATCTGTTGGCTGGCTTTCCGTATTTCGGGATTACGACAATTCGCGATCAAGGATCGTCGATGGCTCCCCTAGTATCGTACGCGGATGACGTTGCAGCCGGAGTCTATCCCGGACCACGTGTCGGCTACGGTGGCTTTCAGTTCTACAGCGACTGGCCCTTTGATGAGGAACAAGGCCGCGGCATCGAACCCGAGCAGGATCCCGAGCATATCAAACGTGCAGTCGATTTGGCAGAAGCGTTTGGTGCGCAGCACATCAAAACGAGAACATTTCGACGCTGGGATATCAACGCTCGAATGATCCTGGAAGCGCATCGCCGAGGAATGCGTGCGACTGGTCATTGCAGTCACCTCTTGCCACTGATCGCCGCTGGTATGGATGCAAAGGAACATATCGGGTCTTGTGAGACACGCGGTGACAAGTACATGTATGACGATTTGATTCAGCTGTTCCGGGCCGCGCATGTTGGCGTTGTCCCCACAATTACCTATTTTGACTTTGCAGTGCGCCTGAACGAGCGACCTACTTTGCTGGAGGAAGATAAAGAGCTAGTGCCGTTTCTACCCGCCCGCGAGAATTTCGGCTGGATGTTGGAGCTAACCCCGGCCGAGCGGAAGGATTGGGCACAAGAGGCTCAACGAGCACGAGAGATGACTATGAAATTTTGGCGCGCTGGAATCACACTTGGCGTGGGTACAGACATCTGGCAGATACCGACGGGAGTGCACTTTGAGCTCGAACAGTTAGTTGCATCTGGATTAACTCCGGCTCAGGCGATTCAGATCGGGACGGCGAACTCCGCTAAGATTCTCGGTGCCGATCAGGATTTGGGGACGATACAGGTTGGGAAGTGGGCCGACCTTGTGATCCTTGATGCCGATCCATTGTCAGATATTCGCAACACGCGAAAGATATGGAACGTTTTGCATTATGGTCAAATCGTAGACAGACCGGCCATCCTCAAATCACTTGTCCCGAAATAGCCGACTTATGAGTTTCGTTCCCAACATCCTCAACTCAATCGGAAACACGCCGATTGTCCAACTGCAAAGGATTGTCCCGCGCGGCTCAGCTCGAGTGCTCGCGAAGTTGGAATGGACCAATCCCACAGGCAGCATGAAAGATCGCATGGCTCTAGCTGCGATTGAAGCCGCCGAAGCAAAAGGGTGGTTAACGAGAGGAGGGACGGCGGTTGAATACACAGCCGGAACAACAGGTGTTTCATTAGCGCTCGTTTGCGCCGCGAAAGGTTATCGCCTTCATATTGTTTCTTCCGACGCATTCAGCGAAGAAAAGATTCGCACGATGAAAGCGTTTGGAGCGGAGTTAACGCTCGTGCCAAGCGATAATAAGAAGATCAATGAAGCGTTAATCAAACAGATGATCGCGACCGCTGAGCGCGTTAGCGCGCAGCCGGGCCACTGGTGGGTGGACCAACTCAACAATCACGATGCCATTAATGGCTACTTACCACTGGGAGAAGAAATCTGGCAACAAACCGCCGGTGACGTAGACGCTTTTGTTCAGGCTGTAGCTACAGCGCATTCGATTCACGGTGTCGCACGCGCGCTGCGTAAACACAAGGCCAATATTCACGTTGCGGCGGTTGAACCGACTGAATCAGCGGTCCTTTCGGGTGGTCGAACCGGGTCCCATAAAATTGAGGGCATCGGAATCGGATTCATTCCGCCATTGTGGGAACCGGCTGAAGTTGATGAAATCTTGACAGTGAGCACAGAAGAAGCACAGGTTATGGCGCGTCGCCTGGCGCGCGAAGAGGCTCTATTCGCTGGAACATCCTCAGGTGCAAATATCGTGGCTGCCTTGCGCGTTGGTGAGCGTCTGGGGCCGGACGCGACTGTAGTAACAATTATCGTTGATTCAGGATTGCGATACTTGAGTACGGATCTTTATTCGAGGTTCACTTCAGAGTGATTCTTGACAGGGTTCCAGGATTACACGATTGACAGACTTTAAAAGCTAGGAGTCGGTTTTCTCAACCTTTGTGGATGGTAAATCTTGTAATCCCGGAATCCTGTCAAAAGTTTTCTAAAAATCCTCTCCCACCGATTACAGCTCGCGTTCTCGTTTCTCGCCTTACTTAGTGGAGGCAATAAAAGGAGAAACATCATGAGCGCGATAACAACTCTTATCCTGACAATGTCGGTTTTGATGGTGCTGGCCGTCGGTGGCGCAGGTACTAGCACCCAGGTTTCCTCGGAAGCGAGCGACACGCCGCCATCGAGAATAGCCATCAACCATAACGAGACGATGCTTGGCAGTTCGATGGCGATCGGACAGGCGTACACGTTGGCGGACTTGCTTGCGAGCATCCAGGCACTCGTTGTTTCCAAACCCACAATTGGAGGTTGTGATGACTGGGGCTGTGGCTCGAATCATAACGAGACAATGCTTGGCGGCTCGTTGGCGATCGGTCAGGTCTACACGTTATCCGATTTGTTCGCGAGTATTGGGGCATTCTTTGGGAGACCGACTTCGGGTGGGTGTGATGAGTGGGGCTGCGGCACGAACCACAACGAAACAATGCTTGGTGGCTCGTTGGCGATCGGGCAAGCGTATTCCGTGACCGATTCCGTCAGTGACTTACTGGCGAGCCTACAGACATTCTTCGGTAGACCGACTTCGGGAGGCGCTGGCTGCGATGATTGGGGCTGCGGTACGAATCACAACGAAACGATGCTGATTGTCCGGTAACACGCACATGAACCCGGCAGGTAAACCCTTCAAGGCCGTAGCTCTAGTTAGCGTCGTCGCTGTTTGTCTCCTAATGGTTGCAATCAGCGTCTTGCGCAATGTCGCGCACGTTCGGTCGTTGAACTCCGTTCGCGCTAGAGCGAACGATGACATGCGAGTGCGCTTGCATTCACTTGTAGAACGCGGCAGCGAGTTGCGCGAAAGCGGTCGCTACAAAGAAGCCGAGCCACCTCTAAAAGAAGCACTCACAATCGCTGAAGAGGCATTTGGTCCAACGTCATTTGAGACCGTAGTCGTGCTGAACCAACTCGGCGTTCTGGGGAAATACGATGGCAACTTTGATGAAGCAGAGGCGGCTTACAAGCGTGCTTTGCGGATCATGGAACAGACCACCGGCTTCGAAAATGAGATGAGCGCTACGCTCTTTCACAACCTGGGGGGGCTTGAACACGCGCGCGGCAATTTTGCAGCAGGCGAGCCTTATGCGCGTCGATCGGTCGAGATCCGCGAACGACTTCGTGGGCCGGACCACACCCAAACAGCAGCGGATGTCGCAGCACTCGCCGCGATTCTCGACGGTGAAGGGAAGTACGCGGAAGCCGAACCGATGTATCGGCGCGCACTTTCGATTTTTGAAAAGACGTATGGGCCGACGCATTACGATGTGGCTATAAATCTGAACAATCTTGCGGCTTTGTGCCAGAACACCGGCCGGATGGAAGAGGCGGAAGCGTTGTATCTGCGCGCGTTGGAGATTAAGAAGAAGCTCCTGGGCGAATCGCATCCGGATGTCGCGGTTACGCTCAACAATCTCGCAATGTTCTACAAGGCCCAAGGCAAGCTTCAGCAATCTGCAGAGATGTATCGGCGTGCAATCGAGATATTCAAACAGACTCTCGATCCATCACATCCGAAATTAAAATTATGTGAGCAGAACTATGAGCAGTTGCTGCGAGAGATGGGGCAAATGTGAGGTTCAAGTTCCAGGTTTCTTGAAAAACGAATCCGCTATGTCGACATTGTGCTGAAGTTCATCGATCTTGACGATGATGTCGAATGATTCAAACGCAAAGCGAACATTGAAAGGAATCTTAACCCCGTCGACTTCCCGATAATCTTCGAGGTGGACCTTCACGAATACATTGCCTCGCTTCGGATCCTTTCTGACCATGTCCCAACGTAAAAGCAAACCGTCCTTCACATCGAAAAAGAGCTTTTCGGAAGGTCCTCGCGCAGGCTGACCTTCAACCACGTACACTTCATGGCCGTGCAATCTCGCCTTCGGCTGCAGCACCATCTTGGAATAGAGGCTTTTGATTTTTCCCGCGCGATAGATGTCGGCATCACGTTCCAATTCAGACATCCCGCTTGAACTCTCATCGTTGAAGGTGCCGGCGGGCGTCTGCACCCAGCGGGTAGTTCCGTCGAAACCTTTCTTAATTACAAGCAGACGTGGAAATGTGATGGTGCTAAGCGTCTTGTCTGGGTCTTTACCCCACACCTCGTAAGTGCCCGTGAGGTTTGAAAGGGAAGTAGAAAAAGTTCCCTTACCGTGATAGCTCGTGACGTGATCAATTGCTTCTCGTCCACCCACTGCCGCTTCATACTGCTGCAGAATCTCGTCGATCTTGGCGTTCGACTCTTCGTTGGATGGGGCATTCGGTTCCGAATTCGACTTTTTAAGACACGCGGAACCCGCCGCCAGCGCCAGAGCTAGCGAGACGCACAACACCAACAGTGATCGGGATGGGGGCGATTTAGTCACTTTAAGTCGCTCTAAAAGAGGTTAGAGGAGCGCGACCGTAGACAGGCGAAATTATAAGCGATCCGTGTCTGAGACCGTCGAAAAAATTTCGCAGACTTTTACAGCTTGGTTTGGTGATCCTGCCACTGCTGTTTTTGCCTTTCGAGAAACTTTACAAATCGCCCGTCGCTGCGAAGATTGTTTAGATTGGCGTCGCGCTCGAACATTGGATAGCAAGGGAAGCCGTCATTCGCAGTTGCTTCCAACCATTCCATTGCTTTTTCAGGCTTATTCATCAATGCGTAAGCGCAGGCGATGTAATACGCCGTGTGATGGAAATGACCAAATCCCTTACCGCGCGAAATCGCTAACTGGATCTTCTCCTCGGCGACCTGACGTTGACCGGCCGACGCTGCGAGTATCGCCTGCAGACCAGTTAACAAGCCGCGATTGTCTTCCGGGTGATCCTTCAATAGTTGTTCAAGAGTCGCGGCGGCTTCGTCTTTCCGACCGAGATTAAAGAGTGTCCAAACGACCTGGTGCCCAACCAACTCCGGATTGGTTCCAGCGGGTACACCGCGCAGAGCTTCTAGTGCCTCGTCATACTTACCCTCGAAACTCAAAGTCTCCCCGATCCGGAATTTGGCGAGGCTATTACCCGGGTTCGTACTGATCGCTCTGCGAGACTGTTCGAGCGACTCATCGAGCGCGCCGATGTGGCTATAGACAAGCGCAAGCTGATTCCGGGCCTCATCCAAATTCGGATCCAAGTTAAGGGCGAGCTTGTATTCTCGAATTGCGTCTGCGTGTGGGAAATGGTTAGCGGGAGTCCAAAGCAAGCGGCCGCGTGCCAGATGAGCTACGGCTGATTCGGGGTCGTTATTGAGTGCTTTCTCGGTTTCTGAATACGCCTTCTGGGCCAAGTCAGTATTTTTTGGTTCGAAGAGGAACAGCCTCCAAACATATGCCTGAGCTAACTCCGCATGCGCAGTACCAAAGTTCGGGTCTTTATCGACTGCGTTCTCGAGCGCCGCGATTGCTGCGTCATTACTCGCTCGGTCCTGAACATTTAGATAAAACTTACCTTTCAGATAGCTATCGTAAGCGTCAGGATTTACCGGTCCGACTTTTCCAAACTTCCCTTGCTCTTGCGGCGTTAGTTTTATCCGTATCTTGCCGACAATATCTTGTGTAACGTCGCGCTGGAGCGCGAGAGTATCTCGAAGATCACGTTCATAGCTGTCAGCCCATAAGTTTTCACCACTGGCCGAAAATAATTGAACCGTGATCCGTACTTTGTCGCCGGCACGGATTACTGATCCTGTGAGAAGGGCATCAACATTGAGTTCACGACTGATTTCCTGCACAGGTTTCTTCGCGCCTTTGTATTGCATTACCGACGGACGTGAGATCACGCGCAGCGCACCAATCTTCGCAAAGTCGGTAATCAGCGCGTCCGTCATGCCATCAGCGAAGTACTCCTGCGATGGGTCGCCCGATAGATTATCGAGTGGTAACACCGCCAACGATTTGAACTCCGAGCTGGAAACGGTTTGGCGGCTGAAGCGTGTGTAAATAAAACCGGCAATGATGATGAGGGCAACGACAACTAACGGAATAACGAGTTGTTTGCGCGAGCGGTTGATCGGTGTGGGCGGCTTCACTCGATTAACGCCTGATTCAATTTCCAAATCGCGCCGCAGCGTCTTGAGGTGAAGCAACAATTCGTCGGCACTTTGATATCGCTTATCCAAATCTTTCGCCAGAGCCTTGGACACAATCTGGTCCAATCGCTCGGGTACCTCTGACGAAATCTCTCTCAGCGGTTGCGGTTGCTTCGACGCGATCGAAACGATCACATCGGTAGCGGTTTCACCACGGAATGGCTTCTCTCCACTAGTCGTTTCGTAAACAACAACGCCGAGGCTCCAGAGATCTGTGCGCGTATCCACCGGCAGCCCGCGTGCCTGCTCGGGGGACATGTAAGCTACTGTTCCAATCACAAGTCCGGGCGTAGTTTTATCGACAAGCTTGCGTGTGCCAGTTTCGCTGTTCGCGGATTCTGGTCTTATTTCCGTCAGCTTTGCGAGCCCGAAATCCAGCACCTTCACGTACCCATCGCGCCGGAGCATCACGTTGTCGAGCTTGATATCGCGATGGATGATTCCAGCGGCGTGAGCTGCCGAGAGCGCCGAAGCGATCTGAATCGCGATGTCGAGCACATCCGCAACCTTCATGCGGCCCTTTGCGATCTGTTCTCGCAAAGTGATCCCGTCAACGTACTCCATCACTATGCAATGACCGTATTCGGCGGTTTCAATTACTTCATGAATCGTGCAGACATTTGGGTGCGACAATGCCGCAACAGCGCGTGCCTCTTGCTCGAAACGTCGGAGGTGATCTTTATCCTCAACTAAATGGTGTGGCAGAAACTTCAGCGCGACTTTCCGGTTCAGACGTGTGTCTTCAGCGAGATAGACTTCGCCCATCCCACCCGCTCCAATCGGCTGGACAATTCTGTATTGGTTGATCAGTTGTCCTACTGACACTTTTGCGCGGGGGTTTTGCGCCCTTAACCTGCCTGCAACTTCCACCGCAGGCGATTCGATGAATTGTTCGGCACGTTGTTCGAAGGCCAGTAACGACTCAACTTCGCGTCGCAACTCTTCATCACCACCTGCTGCGTTTGCCAGGAAAGCAGCGCGTTCGTTGATCGCTTTCTCTAATGTCGCGTGGTAAAGCTGCTCTACCTGCTCCCAGCGGTTGTCGCTCACGGATGCGCCTCCTGACTGAGCTCGCGAAGCAGCCATACCTTGGCGAGTCGCCAGTCGCGATTTACTGTTTCTTCCGATACCTTCAGGACCTCGGCAACTTCAGCGATCGAGAGACCGCCGAAGAAGCGCATTTCCACCATCTGCGCCTTTCGTTGGTCCAGCTTTGCTAAAGCCGTAAGTGCATCGTCCAATGCAACCAGATCTGTCTCCGGTGCTTGAGCAAAGGCAGCCGCTTCACTAAGTGAGACTTGCAACGCGCCACCACCGCGCTTCTGATACTGACGCTCGCGGGCAAAGTCGACGAGGATACGTCGCATCATCTGCGCCGACACCGCAAAGAACTGAGCGCGGTTTTGCCAATGCACATCCTTCCAGTTGACGAGTCGCATGTAAGCTTCGTTCACGAGCGCGGTCGTTTGAAGTGTGTGGCCAACGCGCTCTCCTCTCATGTAACGGTGGGCCATCCGCTTTAACTCATCGTAGACGAGGGGCATCAACCGCTCGAGTGCCGCTGCGTCTCCACCGCCCCATGCTACCAACAGCTCAGAGATGTCCTGCCGCGATTCGTCTGACATAAACGTTTCTAAGAAGTCGTATTGACGGGATCTAAGCGGCCGGAGCCTTATAGCCACAACGCATCGCAATTCAACCACGGAACAAAAGCGCGACTAGTGAGATCGGCCGTTGCGCGCGCGTGTCCAACTCGAGTCCAAAAAACCGCAAGGGGGATTTACAGATCTTCAACTCAATTCCCGCCTTACTAAATGAGAGGCGGAGCTCGGCGATTCAACAGAACCGGCGCAGCCAGAGGTCGGGAGATTAACAGCCTTAGTCTAACGAGCTTCTTGGCCAACGCGCCACCGATTCTGGATAACCGCGGTGCCGGATTATATGACCATGGCATCTGGCTCTGCCAACTAATAGCGGACAGCACACTCAGTTACGAAAGGGACCAGCTATGAAACAGAAATTAAAAACCCTCATGTTCACTGCAATTTCTTTTGTCATCGCGCTCGCTCTTGCACCCGTCCAGGCGCGAGCCGACGCTGTATCGGATTGGAATGCGTATGCTCTTCAACGCATCGGCGCAGAGGTGCCGGCGCATCCGACGCCGCTCGTGTTCATCGATATGGCAATGGTACAGGTCGCCGTTTACGACGCGGTTCAGGCTATCGAAAAACAATACAAGCCATATTACGTGCAGATCCCAGGCGCCTCGGGTTCGCCAGCCGCGGCAACCGCGAAGGCTGCGCGTGACATGCTCATTAGCTTGTTGCCAAACCAATCGATGACGATCAACAACGACTACAATCTCTATCTATTGAGTCACGGTATTTCCGACACGGATCCCGGCATCGCGGTCGGTGCGACGGCTGCTGCCGGAATAATTGCGTTGCGCGCAAACGATGGGCGCAACCCTCCAGGCCAACTTCCATTCAACGGTGGTCTAGCACCAGGTCAATGGCGCCCCACTCCGTCGTTTCTACCCGGCCCGCCTGCTTCTTTCTCGCCAATGCTTGCACCATGGATAGCGAAAGTCACTCCGTTCACTTTGAAGAGCGGCGATCAATTCCGAGCTGCACCACCTCCGCGGCTTACCAGTCATGAATACACTGAGGCGTACAACGAAGTGAAAGCGATGGGTGCGCGTTTGAACAGTAGCCGCACCACTGCGCAAACGCAGCTAGCCAACTTTTGGAACACCAATTATCCAGTGCTGTGGAATCGAGCGGTTCGAGATCTCGCCGATTCACAGAGCCTCAACATCGGTGACAACGCCCGGCTGAGTGCGCTCGTGAATCTATCGATGGCGGATGCGGCGATTACCGCGTGGGACAGCAAGGTGACGTTCGTATCATGGCGCCCACTGACTGCAATCCGTCTGGGAGATGAGGACACGAATCCAGACACCGTGGGTGATTCGAACTGGGAGCCGCTGATCAATACACCCAACTACCCTGATCACACATCAGGCGCAAATAATGCGTCGGCTGCGGCGACACGAGCGATGTCGCTTTTCTTCGGCACTGATGAGATGACGTTCGTTGTCAAGACAACGAGCACGGCAGCCGGTGTTCCGCCAACAATTACCTACAACAAGTTCTCAGATGCTCAGGAAGATGTAGTCAACGCGCGGATTTACGAAGGAATCCATTTTCGCTTCGCCGACGAGGACGCGCGCAAGCAGGGAAGACATGTCGCGCAATGGGTGTTCGGACACTTTCTGAAGCCGATTGACGAGTAGATCTTATTTGTCGATGAAGCTAATCAATGTCGAGGAGAACCATGGTTTCGCAAACAGCACATAGATCCCCGCCTGTGATCGATTTCCGCAGTTGATACTCACGTCGCTCGTGACGCTGGTTACTTTGCTGACCGTGCAGGTCAGCTGTCTGGCGCAGGTGGTTTTGGTCGACGACGCCCACACGAGTACAGCGCCGAAGACTAGCGACGCAAACTTCGGAACAAACCCAAACCTGTTCGTAAGCACGGCGGGCAACGTCTATGTCAAGTTCAAACTGTCATCAACGTTGCCCGCAGTACGTGGACGCAAATGGCTCCGGAATGATCTTAAAGTCGACGGGCGGCGCGTGTTTCGAGTTGACAGTAAACGACGCAGGCGCACTTATGACCGCTGCTGTGACGTGCCCGTAGTTCAAGCGACAACTAACGCCCACCACTTTGCGTCACGCCAAAACTAAATGACTCGATGTGTATCTCTCCCTTAAAACCATCGCCGCCTTTCGTCGAATCCGCCTGTTCCTCTGAAATCGGCAAATCGGTTAGATTGGTTTCGTTCTGCGGGTTTTCCTTTTCTCTTTTGTGTTCATCTTGACGCTCTCCTCTTTGGTTAAGTCCGCTTAAGTTCCCTCAGAAATATCTGATTTCATGACCCTACGGCGTAAGTGCGCGATAAGAACTATCACTCCCACAACAAATTTTTTGAAGAACCGCCGCAAAGACTGCTGATTGCTTTTGGTAAGGATAGAATCTGGGACCTTATGTAATTATTATCGACGTCGCAGATTTCTCTTTATGAAGAAGCGTCCCCTGTCCATCACCATTATCGGCTGGTTGTTCATACTGGTCGGCACGATCGGCTTCCTCTATCACGCGAACGAGTTAAGGTCGCCACGTCGATTTGGTTACAGTCTCATTTGGGTTTGTCTGCTGAGATTGATCGCAATCGTGTCTGGAGCATTTCTTCTGCGTGGCAGCAACTGGGCCCGATGGGTATTGTTGATCTGGATGGCGTACCACGTCGGTCTTGGCGTACTTCATTCGTGGTCAGATGTGCTCACGCACAGTTTGATACTAATCGTGATTGCATTTTTTCTCTTGCGACCCCAAGCCTCGGCATATTTTCTTCAACACTCCAGGTAGAGCTTCCAAATTCCACCGACCGTTCGTTTTAGTCATATGAATTCGTGGATCGGTCCATGGTCCAGCGCTGACATGAACGAAACACTCATGAATCTTTAGGTTTTTGGGGCTGATCTTTGCACTCCGGCGATGCTCTTTGGCCCGCATCTGCATGCAACATCTCTCATGGGACGTTCGTACGTTGCATGTTCGAAACTCATTCAAAATTATGAAAATCACAGAGAAGATTACAAACACTGATCACGAAAAGGTTCTCTTTGGACGCGATCCGGAGAGTGGATATACGGGCATCATTGCGATTCACAGTACTGTACTTGGTCCAGCTGTCGGTGGAACGCGCTACTGGAATTATCCGAATGAAGAAGCAGCGCTCACTGACGCGTTACGACTCTCTCGTGGAATGACTTACAAGAACGCGGTTGCTGGAGTGCCACTTGGTGGGGGCAAGTCAATCATCATCGCGAATCAGGCGACGAACCGTGAAGCCATTCTGCGAGCTCACGGCCGTTTCGTTGAAAGCTTGAAAGGGACTTACGTTACAGCCGAAGACGTCGGCACAAGTCCGGCTGACATGGAAATCGTGCGCCTCGAAACTAATCACGTTGCGGGTCTGCTTGGTCAGTCTGGTGACCCGTCACCGAAGACCGCTCGCGGAGTATTCCGCGCGATGCAGGCATCACTAAGATATTTGAGGAACAGCGACAATCTTTCGGGCCTAACGATCGCGCTCCAGGGCTGCGGACACGTCGGGTTTCATTTAGCGAAGATGTTGCACGATGCCGGAGCAAAATTGATCGTTAGTGATGTCGACGAACGTAGCGTTTCGCGCGTCGTGGATGAATTTGCAGCTCAGCGCGTCACGCCGGACGAGATCTTCGAAGTTTCTGCTGACATCTTTGCTCCTTGCGCGCTGGGCGGTGTGCTGAACGATGAAACGATCCCAAGATTCAAGGTCCAAATTGTGGCGGGCGCTGCTAACAACCAACTCTTGGAAGAGCGACATGGCGATATGCTTAAAGAGAACAACATTCTCTATGCGCCTGATTACGTCGCAAACGTAGGCGGCGTCTTCAACGGGTGCACGGAGCTTCTGGGATGGGAACCAGAACGCGCGCACAAAAAGATCGATGAGATCTACGAGACGATTCTTACTATCTATCAAAGCGCGAAAGCTGAAGGGATCTCGACTAACAAGGCCGCTGATCGCTTCGCCGAAGGTCGTCTCCGAAGTGCCGATCCCAGGCGACAGTGAGAGACTTTCTCCGTGCAACCTTAGTGCTCTCTGTGGCTCTGTGGTGGTTCTGGATGCGAAGAGCAAGACACACCGAGACACAGAGAACACGGAGCTTGCACAAAGAGAACTCTTTCCAGCCTTAGAGCAGTTTCGCGTTCAGCTTGATCTCAGTTCCGGCGAGAGCCTTCGAAACGGGACAATTCTGTTTTGCGTCTTGCGCGTATTTCTGGAAGGTAGCGTCGTCGACGCCAGGGACTTCGGCTTCGGTCTCCAGTTCGATTTGTGTAATCGCAAACGCTTCGCCAACCTTTTCGAGCTTTACTCGCGCTTCGGTATGAATCCTCGTGGCAGTTATTTTTTGCCGTGAAAGTTGTGCCGTCAGCGCCATTGTGAAACAACCGGCATGCGCGGCGCCGATTAACTCTTCCGGATTCGTCGCAGAATGATCATCTTCAAATCGCGATTTGAAAGAGTAGGGACCAGCAAACGCGCCGCTCTCCACCTTAAGTTGACCACTACCCTCCGCTAGATTGCCCTTCCATTCCGCCTCCGCTCTTCGTATCGGCATAATCGCTCCTCCGTTCTCAACATAAGTGCACTTTCAGAATCTGTTAGTGCCAAACTTCTATCACAGAATTGTTTGATGACCGAAGCACAGCGGAAATTCTTTACAGCGACAATCCGACAATGCCAAAGACCGCCCTGCAGAACTCGGAGGTTGATAGTGCTGATTCTCCCGCTGCGATCCGCGTGTTGCAAAAGGTCCCGGGTCAAATAATTAATAAGGAGCGATTGAATAATGCAATCTGGAGTACGCACAACTCACGAAAGCGAGACGTTCGCGGCAAAAGATCGGGCCGCGATCGAAGCTTTGATTGCTGATTATTTTCACTTCACTGGTCCGTTGGATAACCGGATCGATCGGACCACGTACTGAACGCTGCTGGCCTCTGAGCGAGAGGATTGAGAAGTTTGATTTCGTGAATCTGGTTCCCTCAGGCGACCGAGTATTCGCTACGTACGTGGGTCGGATGGATGGGAATGATTTTCAGAACACCGAGATTGCCACTGTGCACGACAGTAAGATCGTTGATGTTGAGGTTTATTCGGCTGGTCCATACCACATAAGGCCAAGCCCGGAGGTTTTGTCGACGAAAGGGCCGCCTAAGCCTCGCGCAAAAGAAAAAGCGGGATCGACGATTCGATCCCGCTTCCGTGTCCAAACCTTATAGGACGATGTTAGTAGCCTCGGTAGCCATCAGTGTAACCGTTGATGAAACCTTCACGGAAATACTGTTGGTACAGCGCTCTATTACCGAAGCGCGAATTGTAGTCGGCGCTGGCGCTCTGAAAAGCACCCTCATCGCGATACTCGAAACGTTCACCTCTGCTCCGATCCTTTCGACCGTCCTTGATACCCTGGTTGTAGCCAGCATTCAAAGCAGTCTGACGAAGCTGAGAGGAACCACCGTAGTCGGGAAGGTTATCGTAAGCACCACGGTTATAACGACGGTTATCGTAACCACGGTTATCGTAAACACGCCGCTCGCGGCGTCGCTGCTCACGTTCCCATTCGCGTTGACGCCTTATCTGTTCCTGTCGCCAGTATGGATCTTGATACTGAGCTTGCGCTACAGAGCTCGATCCCAACCCAATTCCAAGAAGGAGAGATAAACCAAAAACACTTCCGAGGACCTTTTTCGTTAACGAGTTAGTTTTCATAGCGTTCTCCTTAGCATCTCCTTTGCGCTGAACTAATCGCAAGCACGATGCCAAAGTAGAATGTCTCTCCGTGCTAAATTTTTCGGTCAATTTGGAGAAATTGATGGCGGGTTTATTACGGATTCGCGATCGACACGCTATGGTTTAAACGATTTCGTTAGCGACTACACGAGATCGCAGAATCGCATGAGTCAAAAATGCGAACAATGTGGATGACGTAATTCCGAACGCAAGGGGGTCGGCACGTCGCATGTCCTCGAAGTCAGAATGACTGCACCTCGATCTGTGCGAGACGTCGATCTAAATCGAAGATCAATGTGTAAGCGGGAACAGCACTCGTCAGCCTTCCGAAATCTAGTGGCTCATCGCGTAAGTGATGACATTCATTCCGACCTTATAAGCGACGAATCCATATTGCGCCGGGTAGCGCGAATCGTTGATCCACTCCCATGCATCGCCAAGGTCGCAGTTGCGAGTAAGAAAGATCATGAGTCGTCCGTCCTTATTCTGGACTCCCATGTAATGTGGCGTCACACCGCCCTTCTCATATGTAACGCCATGAATTAATGCAGCAACGCCGGGAACCTGGACCACGCCATCCAGATCAAAGTAACTGTGAAAAATTGGGTGAGTAAGCGGTAAGTCTTTGATCTCATACTCGGGCACAATCTTTTTGATTTCATCGCGTGCGTGTTGCCACTCAAACTCGCCGTGAAAGTCGTCAAGAAAGAGGAAACCACCGCGCATTAGATATTCGCGCAGCGCGGCCGCGTCGGCGTCAGTAAGTTCCATATGTCCAGGCTCAACGATGTAAGCAAATGGATAGTCCAATAAGTGTTCGTCCGTAGGCCGGAGCTGTACTGGTTTACCTGCCAGGTAAAGAGTAGAGCCGGCCCACTCACGAATGCCCATCATGAAATTTTCGTCGGCAGCCGGATAGTCAACGCGCCACGCACCACCGAACCAGTTGTTATATTCGTTGTATGGAGGATCTGGAGATTCGTAGATGATCCTGGCAAACGTAAACTCGCCCGGCCTATCACTGTCTATTGGTGGTAAGTGGGAACGATTACTTGGAGCGGGATCGCCTCTGAACCCTTGCAGCCGCTGTTGACCCGCGGCTTGAAAAAGAAGCGACGAGAGTATGAGAAGTACGGGAATTACTGCCCGGTAGCGAGATTTGCACATTGTATTGACGTCACTAACGTGTTCAATAAAGCAATGCTGAAGGGCTCGCGCTCGTCAGTGAACACTCCTTGCATTGGGACCGCAGACTTCTTACGAGACCAACCGATAGTAAATCTCGAGTGTACCTGTAGCGACGTATAATAGATGTCTCTTACGAAGCCTTCGATGGATCAGAGTGTTTTTAATTTCTCAAAAACGGTGAATAATCGTTCGGGTCTCGACTTAAGCCACTTTGAAGCGCGGCTTGGTAATGATACTTAAATGCTGCTACTTCAACCTCGAGGCCGACTTTAGCACCACCTTACGTACTTCTGACCCGTTAATTATTAGTCCTTTGTCCGACAGCGGACAATTGCGGACTGTGACCTTAAACGAGGAGGCCTGATGCCGACTGAAGATCTGAAAGCGCTGTTAGAGCGCATTCATTCCCGACTCGATGAAAGTTTTGTTGGTATCGGACAAATCGTTTCTGATCTGCGTGCAGCTGACTTGGCGGAATTGATTAACCAGTTGACCTTAGCTGAGGCGGCATCCGTAGTCTCGATGCTGTCAGCCGCGCGCGTGATAGAAATATTCGATCAACCTACGATGCGGCGTCGTGCTGCAATTCTTGAGTCGCTTGAACCAAGTCGCGCAGTGGAAATTCTCTCTGGATTGTCTGCAGATGAACGCACCGACATCGTCCAGAGAATGCGGCTTCATGAACGACACCGGATCGTTCCCAAGTTAAGCCCCGAAGTTAGAACTGAGCTTGAGCACCTCTTGCAGTATCCCGTACATACCGCCGGCGGGATCATGACGACAGAATTCGTCGAACTGGATTCAAGTATGACTGTAGCCACTGCTCTCAAACACATCCGTGCCGTGGCGAGAGAGAAAGAGTCGATTTACGCATGCTACGTCATTGAACCGCAAACAAAGCGTTTGCTCGGCGCTGTCTCTTTGCGAGATTTGGTTATGGCTGAACTTGATGCTCCACTGGAGAAGGTAATGCGGGCTAAGCCAATCACGGTCAACGCTCTGGATGATCAGGAAACAGTCGCGCACAAAATCAGCAAATATAACCTTCTAGCAGTACCGGTGCTCGAACAGGACGGCTCGGTCGTTGGCTTTGTAACCGTAGATGATGTGATTGACGTCTTAGTTGAAGAAGGCACGGAAGACATCTTGCGGTTGGCAGCCGTCGAGCCAGGCGCAATGGATAAACCCTATATGCAGGTCACACTGCCAACGATGGTGCGGAAGCGTGCGGGTTGGTTGGTAATTCTTTTTCTGGGCGAGATGTTAACTGCGACGGCTATGGGTTTCTTCGAGAAGGAGATCGAGCGAGCCGTCGTCCTTGCTTTGTTTGTGCCCCTGATCATTTCGTCAGGAGGAAACTCGGGGTCACAGGCGTCAACGCTCGTAATCCGCGCATTAGCTCTTAGCGAAGTTAAGCTGCGTGACTGGTGGCGTGTGATGCGCCGGGAAGTGCTATCAGGTTTAGGTTTGGGTGTGATCCTTGGCACCATCGGATTTTTACGGATCAGTATCTGGTCCGCATTCTCAGATATCTATGGACCGCATTGGATGTTAGTTGCGTTTACAGTGGGCTTAGCTTTAGTGGGGATTGTGTTGTGGGGAACGCTCGCGGGATCGATGTTGCCTTTTATGCTACGCCGGTTCGGTTTCGATCCAGCTACGTCCTCAGCGCCCTTTGTCGCCACACTGGTCGATGTGACAGGGCTCGTAATTTATTTCAGTGTTGCCGTTATTGTGTTGCGCGGCACGCTGCTTTAGGCGTCGCGAGATACATGACAGACTAGAAAGGTCGCTAGATTATGCGAAGTCTTGCTGTTCGATTTGGAGTTGCTGCGATTGCTTGCCTGATTGGAATTGTGGCGAACACTGTCTTGTCAACGGTACGAAGCTCACGCTCCAATGATCAATGCTGCGACGCCCGGGTTACTGTCGAACAGAATCACGGCCTGCCAGGTTCCTGGCCCGAATCACCAGCACACATCGCGGTGTTGGAAGTCCAGCGTTCATACGATTTGTCCGAGGTTGACATTACGTTTCGTGTGCAAAGCTTAAATGGAAAGTCTATAGCCAACTTCGAAGTTTGGGCCGTGAAGTCGCATGACAACGTGGTTGATGCGTATAAGAGGATCCTTGCTCACAGCGTGCCCGAGAACATTACCCCGTTACTAGCGGCCAAAGAATATACAGAAACTGTTTGTGTATCGCTGGACAGGGGATTCTTTAGAAAGCGAATAGATCATGTTCAACTGTATCTAGAGTGGATCGAGTTTACTGATGGAACAAGGTGGCATGTACCGTTGGAGCTGTAAGCGGAATCAGACTAGACGATCCAATCACTCCGCCCTACCTCACTGATGCTGGAAAACTTCAAACGATTAAATGTGCCCCACACTTGATCTCCATCTGCTCTCTTTCGCTGTGTTAACATCCACTCCGGTTCAGCAACACAATTTAGGATAAGGGTCTGTTCGAGCGATGTCGTTTCGATCTGTTTTCATCGCGATCGTGATCGGGTTTGCGTTGATCGTCGCTGCCTTCATGATCAATAGGCAGCGTCCTAAAGTCGAAACGGACCAGCCAAATGCCGAGCTAGTCCGTGCAACTGGCAAGTGCGCCGAGTGTCATCTACGTCAGCAGTATTCAGTAGTACACGAGTACGAGATGAGCCGGCACGGTGAAAAGGGAATTACCTGTCTCGATTGTCACCAGCCCGCCGCTAATCAGAAAGGCAAGGATCACAACGGATTCGTCATCACCGCCCAAATGACTTCCGGCAACTGCCGCAGCTGCCATGAAGGTGTTTATCAGGAATTCCAACGAAGCCGGCACGCCGCAGTTTCCTGGGCCGCAGTTTACGGTGCCGAAGGGTTGTCAGCAGAGCAAGTTTCTTTTGCCGAAAAATATCAGCCGGGATATGCAAACCGACCGCCACATCCATTTGTGAAACTCGAGGGAATGTCCGCCATGGTGAGCGGTTGCGCGCAATGTCACAGCGTTGGTAAACCGAATGACGACGGGACCATAGGCACCTGCACCGCTTGTCATACTCGTCATACGAGTTCTGTTGAAATCGCGCGTCTGCCTCGCACCTGTGGTCAATGCCACATGGGACCAGATCACTCGCAAATCGAAATCTACGAAGAGTCGCGACACGGCGTCATGTTTGAAGCCCAGAGAGAGGAACTCAATTTGAAGGCCGCTCCCGCTTCACTGACTACGCGCGACATGTTTGTTCCGACGTGTGCGACCTGTCACATGAGCGGCATCAATGGATTGAAAGTTACCCACGATCCTTCAGAACGTCTTTCGTACTACCTCGCCGACGCAATCTCAAAGCAGCGTCCGAGTTATCTGCAGGCTCAGAACAACATGAAGCAGATCTGCTCGCAGTGTCACGCAGCTACTCTCATAAACCGGGTTTTTGAGCAGGCAGAAAAAGTCGTCGCTGACACAAACACGAAGGTGCAGGCAGCTAAAGACATCATTGACGGTTTGCACAAGGACAATCTACTAACCGGACCACCGTTCTCCGATCCAATTGACTTCACCTATTTCGATCTTTGGCACTATGACGGACGCACAGCGAAGCATGGTGCCTTTATGGGTGGGTCTGACTTTGTTCAATGGCACGGTAACTATCCGATAATGACTAAGACGGTGGAACTGAAAGCGCGCGCCGAGGAATTGCGAAAGGGCCATGCCAGCATTCAAGCACCTGCGGGAACAAATCAATCGGGCACGAAATAACCCGCTTCTGAATCGTTGGGCAAGCGATCCGTTGCTTTGGGTAGAGGCCTTCGTGCTGATTAACTTTGCTTTTCTGGCCCTTGATATCTACCTGGCCCATTCGACCAATAACTTCCGCAGATCGTCGGAATACATTCCACTCTATTTCTCACTATTAGCGCCGCTTGTGCTACTGGCGGGTTTGATCGCGCGCCAGCGTTTTGCTTACGTCGCTGTCTGGCGCGATCTCGGGTATCTCGTCGGTTGGCTCGCTATACTCATCGGTCTCACCGGCGTAATTCTGCATCTCGAGAGCCGATTCTTTTACGACAACACGTTGAAGAGTCTTACCTACGCCGCACCTTTCGCCGCCCCACTCGCCTACACAGGCTTAGGTTTGCTTCTGGTCGCCAACAGAATGGTGCAGGTCGAGAGTGCAGAGTGGGCTTACTGGATTTTACTCATGGCCGTAGGAGGGTTCGTTGGTAATTTTGCATTTAGCGTAACGGACCACGCGGTGAACGGGTTCTTTCGACCAATTGAGTGGTTGCCGGTTGCGAGTAGCGCTTTCGCGGTGAGTTTTCTACTGGTGCCGTTTCTAGTAAAGGTTGAGCGACGGTATCTGCTACTCTGCGCGGCGATTCTGATTCTGCAAGCAATTGTTGGGGTCCTCGGTTTTGGTTTGCACCTGTTGGCCGATCTCGAGGGTCCCTCCAGTAGGATGTTTGAAAACATCGTACACGGGGCCCCACCGTTTGCGCCGCTCCTTTTTCCTAATCTGGTTCTGTTAAGTTTGATCGCGCTCTGGGTTCTCCAAGAGCATCTGTCTAGCGGTGGCCAAACCGAATCGCAGAAAGCTCTGCCGAATCCGCGAGAATCATTCAGCTCCCTGACTGATACTTAATTGATAGATTGTTTATCGCTCCTCATGTCTGCAAGCACAACCGTTATTCATCAACCGCGAGTGGGAACTCTTAGAACTCCAACCTCAAGTGGTGAAGACGCATTTCAGTTTTCGTTAAGGAGTAATTGCTAGCGGGAATCGAAGCCTCACCTCGATGAGGTTGCTTGTCCGATTAACCGCAGCAAGTTTCTTGGACCGAACGAGACGTTGTACTCGGTATCCAGCAGCAGCCGCTCGCCATCGAACTTGAACGTCAAAGTTGAATAGTACGGCGTTTGATAAAGCAGGATCTTCACCTGGAAAACATCCTCGGCCGCCCAGGCAGCGCTAGTGGCAAGCGAAGGGTGGGTGGGGACGCTGAGAAACTCTCCGATGCCGCTTGTAAAAGCATTCTGAGATTTGCTCCATGAACCAAGTCCTAACGTATTCCTCCGCTCGCCGTCTTTGGTGCGAACCCTCATCACAGGAGCTGGCGAATTGAAGTCAAACGAGATCGCACGGATTCCGCGATCGTTTTCGGGAAACTCGAACCACTTTCCGGAAATCCTTGGTGCCAATGATGAATTCGGTTGCCCGGCCTGAGGTTTCACCATTAGGCTCGCGAGCTTCGCTTCAAGCTTCCGGCGGGAGACCGCATCCTCAGGCAAAGGATTCGGTTTCATTGCCGGCAAGAGCTTGCTCCATACCAGATTCATCACCGCCTGCATATCTCGGACGCCGCTGGTGATTGCGACTACCGCGTCGTACTCAGGCATGACCATACAGTACTGGCCGAACGCGCCGTCGCCTCGATAAGTGTTGTGACGCGAGCGCCAGAATTGATAACCATAGCCCTGGTCCCAATCGCTGTTGGGTGAAGAACCATTCGACGTCTGCCGCGCAGTTGCTTCTTCGATCCACTGAGGCGGAACGAGTTGTTTGCCTTTCCACTTTCCCTTCTGCAAATACAACTGACCAAAACGGGCAATATCTTCAGTCCGCAGCGATAAACCATATGCTCCTGCGGTGACTCCCTGCGGGCTCATGATCCACGTAGGGCCTTCGATGCCGAGCGGCACGAACAGCCGCGGCTTGAGATAGTCCAGCACCGTCATGCCGGTAACCTTCTGCACGATCGCCGAAAGCATATATGTCGCCGGCGAGTTGTAGAGAAAGTGAGTACCCGGTTTGAACGGAACCGGTTGAGCGAGAAACGCCTTGGTCCAAACGTTGTTAGGATTGAATAACGCCTCCGCAACATTACCGGTCGCCATGCGCAGGAGATCGCGCACTCGCATTGCTTTCAAGTTCACTGACGGTTCGGCGGGAGCATCTTCGGGAAAGTACTTGAGCACTTCATCATCGAGACTCATTTTCCCTTCTGAGATCGCGAGGCCGACCGCGGTTGAGGTAAAACTCTTGCTGAGTGAGTAGAGAATGTGCGGGGTGACGGCGTCGTAGGGAGCCCACCATCCTTCGGCAACCACCGACCCGTGCCGCACAAACATGAAGCTGTTCATCATATCGATCTGCCTGTCAGCAGCGTCGACAAAATCGAGAATGTCAGCAGACGAAATACCCTGACGCTCCGGGGTGCTGCGCGGCAAAGAACGAGAGTCGCGGGGCTCTTTAACGGCTGAATTGTGTTTGAACGCTAAACTGACCGGTGGAGCAAAAGAAGTCGAAACAAACGTTACGAGTACCAGACAGATCAGAAGACTGCGCATGAGTTTGCCTTTCCGCAATACGGTGATTGATTTCCTTGATCGAACTGGTGAGTTATTGTTCGACTGAAACTACTGACACCGATTTCGGTTCTAAGTTCAGAATCAGTTTGCCGCTTTGTGCTCTTGCCGTTATAGGCTTGGGTGCAACTACATTTGGGGCATCGAACGTGTTGATGCTGTCAACCTTTGGTGCAGTCAGCGTTTCGCCTGATGCAGATTTGGCTGTAACGCCGTCGAGACTCACCTCAACTTCGACTGATTGATTCGGATCGACGTTCGTGATTTCCAACCATAGCTTTCCGGCTTTGTCCTTGGCAGCGATGGCGTCAACGCCCGGCAGAGTGACGTTGTCGTGCGTGTAGGTGCCCGCGTTGAAAGTAACCGGCACAAACGTGGCGTCCTGGAACGGCAAATACATTTTGAAGATGTAATAGGTCGGGGTCAGTACCATTTTCTCTTTGTCGGTTATGATCATCGCTTGCAGCACGTTGATCATCTGAGCGATGTTGGCACCACGCACGCGCTCAGCATGGCGTGCAAAGATGTTCAGGTTCAGCGCCGCGAGCACAGCGTCGCGCATACTGTTCTGCTGGACCAAAAACCCGGGATTGCTTCCGGGCAGAGGCGCGTACCAGCCGCCCCATTCATCAACCACAAGTGCGATCTTCTTTTGCGGATCATATTTGTCCATGATCGCCGAGTGTTTGTTTATCAGAGCATCGATATCCAGCGTGGATTTTAGAATTTGAGCGTACTCTGTCTCACCGAATCCTGTGGACTTAAAAGCGGGCGGCCAACGGACGACGGTGTAGTTGTGCAATGACAAGCCATTCATATCCCAACTCCACTGATGATTCTGCCAGCCCTTCATGATGGTCTCGGTCCAATCAGTCCATCGTGGTCCGTCGCCGCCGGGCCCTACGGCGATCTTGAGCATCTGCTGTTTGTCGTGTTGTGCGGGATTGAAGTTTCTAACGAAGCGGCTGTAGATCTTCAGTTGGGCGAGATAGTACTCAGCTGTCATGTTGCCGCCGCAGTCCCAGCTTTCATTGCCGATCCCGAGCAAGGCAACCTTGTAGGGCTCTGGATGACCGTTCGTCGCGCGCTCGTTGCCCAATGTCGACGCTTGTGGCGTCGTCATGTACTCGAGCCACTCGGCTGATTCCTGCGGCGTGCCGGAGCCAACGTTCACTGACACGTAAGCCTCGGCGCCAATCTGATCAAGAAAGTCCATAAACTCGTGGGTCCCGAAAGAGTTCGGTTCGACCACACCGCCCCAGTTCGGATTCAGTGTCACAACTCGTTGTGGACCGATGCCTTTGCGCCAATGGTATTCGTCAGCAAAGCAGCCACCGGGCCAGCGAACGTTTGGAACCTTGATCGCTTTGAGCGCGGCAACGACATCGTTGCGGATGCCGCGCGTATTGGGAATTTTTGAGTCCCGGCCAACCCATACGCCTTCGTAAATGCCATGGCCGAGGTGTTCGGCGAACTGGCCGAATATGTTGCGATCAATCTTCGCGCCGGCTTTGGAAACATCAACTGACAATTCGACCTTGCGTTGGGCCATCACCGGAACAACTAAGGACGTGACTATTAAAACGAGATTGATAAACAGCGAACCAGATTTGGTAAATGGTTGGCGTCTCCAACAATGAAATATCCGAGTTGGTTCCTGGTTATTTGGTCTGAGAATGCGAGGCAGTTCGGCGGCGGGCTTTGTTGTCATCATTCTTCTCCAGAAACGATGCTGGTTGTTGGGAAAAGTTCAGAGTTAAGGGATCGCAAACGCCCGAATTCCAAATGGTTGGAATCGCGTAGAGCGGATCAATTTCCGCCCGCCACTCGGTCAAGCATTTCTACGAATGATTCAGTCGCGGACCACTGCGGATTATGATCCGCAACCAATTGCACCACTGGCCAGTTACGATCTTTGGCTCGTCGGGACTGTGAGTAGAAGTCATCATCTTTGGGCTCCTTACCTTTCTCGACAGTCAGAATGTAAGTCGCCGGAAGCTTCCGCGCAGTTTGATTCTTAAGCACAATCGGTTCAGTGAACGTCTTCAAAGGCTGCGGTTCGTCATGAGGAAGTCGCTGATCAGGCTTCACCCAGGGGGGCACAATGTAATCGCCCTTAATCATATTCTTGAGAAACTCGTTCCGATCGCCAAAGATGCTCATTAGACTCTCGCCATCGTTAGGCACTAACGCGTCAACATAAATTAGCTTCCTGATTCGATCAGGAACTCGATCCGCAACGCCAGTTATCACCATGCCGCCGTAGCTGTGGCCGACCAGGACGATGTCGTGCAAGTCTTCAAACAAAATCGTATTCACCACGTCTTCTATATGCGTGTTCAAGCCGACATCCGGACGCGCCAAATGCACGCGATCACCAAGGCCGGTCAGTTGTGGGCGATACACGTTGTAGCCCTTCGCGCGCAATTCGGCATCGACTTTGCGAAACGCCCACGCGCCGCCCCACGCGCCATGCACGATCACAATTGTCGGCTTCGAACTTTGCGCCGCCGCATGAATGATTACGAACTGCAAAGCGAATGCAAGCAGTGCCAGAG
>JBKPMX010000044.1:0-26791 GCA_046765655.1 Acidobacteriota bacterium | reverse complement strand
ACCTGATCAAGCCGTTCGTGCGGCGAATTCTTCAGGATATTAATCTGGCAGTAATGCAGACCGAATCAGATTGCGAACGCATTCAGAGTCTGGGCATGACACCTGTCCGAGCGATTGTGGGGGGTAATCTCAAATTCGATGCGGATCCACCGAAGAAGTCTGACGCATTAACCGAACAGATCCGCGTCCGCTTCGGACTCGATAAAGGCCGTCCGCTGATCCTCGCGGCAAGCACTCACGCAACAGAAGAACGTACCATCCTCGAAAGCTTTAAGAGTCTAAAAACGCGCGCGCGCGTGGGGATTGCGCCGCGGCATCCAGAACGCTTCGCTGAAGTTGCCTCTCTGTTAGAGAAGTCTGGTCTGCGATGGGCGCGGCGAAGTGCTAGCGCGCAACCAGACGACATCGATGCGGATGCCATTCTGTTTGACTCAATCGGAGAGCTCACCGGTGTGTATCCATTGGCGACGATTGTTTTTGTTGGCGGGAGTCTTGTGCAAAAGGGTGGACATAACGTACTCGAACCGGCAGCAGCAGGTGTCCCGGTGATTACTGGCGCACATACGGACAACTTCGAGTCCATCGTGCAACTATTGAAAGAGCGGGATGCGATAGTGACGTTACCTCCGCTTAGCGAACCCGAGGTGACTTCAACGCTACGCGATGCGTTCGAGCAATTGTTGACCTCAGAAGCGCGAAGAACACAACTAGCTACGCGCGCACTCGAACTGCTTGAGATGAATCGTGGTGCGGCAGCAAGAACATTGAAGCTAGTGAGTCCTCTGTTTCAAGCACCCACCGCCACAATGAGTTCGAATACTACTTTTGCCGGCGAAGCTGCTAACTCATGAACCGTGTTGCGCCACTCGTATTGCCGCCGCTGAGTGCGTTGTACGGAGTAATCACGCGCACGCGATTGTCGATGTACCGCCGCGGAACGTTTCGCACGACAAAGTTGACGCAACCTGTAATTAGCGTGGGCAACATTACGACCGGTGGAACGGGGAAGACGCCGCTGGTTGAGTGGCTCGCGCGAATGCTCGCAAATAACGGTCGAAGAGTCGCCGTGTTGACGAGAGGTTATGGACGAGAGCGGGCACACGAACGGGTATTAGTATCAGATGGGCAGGCAGTTTTTTCCACGCCTGAGCAAGCGGGAGATGAAGCATTCTTAGAGGCGACAAATCTCAAGGGTCTTGCGGCGGTGATTAGTGATGCGAATCGAATAGCCGCAGCAGAAGATGCCGTTAAGCATCTTCATACCAACTGCTTTGTTCTCGACGATGGCTTCCAACACCTACGCCTCGCTCGCGATCTAGATATCGTGACGATTGACGCGACGAATCCCTGGGGCGGTGGCCGGCTGTTACCTGAGGGACGTCTGCGAGAACCGTTAACCGGTTTGCGACGGGCAGGCTGCATCGTGCTCACGCGCGTCGATCAAGTCGACGATATCAGTTCGATCGAACAGGAGCTTCGCCAACTCATCAACTGTCCCATTTTTACGTCGAGGATGAAGACGCGCAGGGTCACACCTTTAAATGAACCGTCGGCCAAGGTTGCGAATCCGGTGGGCGCATTCTGCGGCATTGGAAATCCAGATTCGTTCTTTACCCACCTGCAACGCGAAGGCTATGAACCAATATTCAAGAAAGCTCTTCGCGATCATCAAGCCTACTCTCAACAACTCATCGACTCGATCATTAATGAAGCAGAACAATCCGGCGCTCGAAGCTTACTCACCACCGCTAAGGATGCAGTCAAGTTACGGTCTCTGAATCTACGGCTGCCGGTGTTCAGCGTAGACGTCGAGATCGCAATCGACGATGAAGCGGCCTTCACTCAGCTGGTTATTAGTGTCGTAACAAAGAAGTGATAAGTGATCAGTGATGAGTGCTCTTAGCTCTTAGCTCTTAGCTCTTAGCTCTTAGCTCTATCACCTATCACTTATTCGGAGGAACATCGGTCGGCGAAGGTTTCGCTGGCGGCGGAGAACTCTTCGGCGTTGGAGTAGCAGTCGACGCGGGTGTCGGCAGTGGCTGATCCGTCGGACTAGCGGTTCGAGTTGGTGCGGGAGGGATTGGAGCTGGTTTGTTGCTGTTTGAGTTTGTATTCGTGCTCGCCTCGGGCGATGGATTTAGTTCGGGCGGAGTGACGGACGCATTCGCATTCGCATTCGCGTTGGCATTCTGGTTACTGTTTTGATTCGATGTGTTGATATTGCCGCCTGACGGAATCCCTGCTTCATCTCTCCCGCTCGGTGGTGATGTAACTTGAACCGGCTGGCTATTTGGATCAGCAATCAGACCTTGATTGGTATTCGAGTTAGCACCAGCAGGTGTCGCCGAGTTACGACTGAAGAGATAGAACATACCAAACACCACCAATACAGCCACCGCCGCTGGAATCAGAATACGTGCGGGTTTGAAACCTGGGGTTGGTGTTGCTGCGGGCGGCATGATCGGCACCGTTACTGGTGCCCGATACGGTGGAGGCGACGGTGTTACCGCTCTTGGTCTAACAACTGTGACCTCGTCGAGATCATCGTGAACGGTCGGAGGGGTAGCTGAGGGCTCAAGAGTTCCTGACGGCGTCCGGGCCGGAATGCCGGCCGCGATGGTCAAATCTTCAAGCAAATCACTAATGCTTTGATAGCGATCGTCGGGCGCTTTCGCCATCGCCCGGGAGATGATCTTGCCGATCGATGGAGGAATATCGCTCCGCTCGGCGAGCACTGACGGCACGGGCTCCTGCAGGTGCTTCATCATCACGATTGTTGGTGACTCGCCGGAAAATGGGACATGCCCCACCAACATTTCGTAAAGGATGACTCCAAACGAATAGATATCTGAACGCGAGTCGATATTACTTGATTGCGAGCATTGCTCGGGTGACATGTACTGCGGCGTTCCAATAACAAGGTTCGGAGCAGTGAGTTCTGGATCGGGGTTTTCAGGCTCATTGATCTTGGCGATACCAAAATCGAGAACCTTTGGGTGGTCACCGACGCCAGCGCTAATCAACATGATATTGTCGCTTTTCAAGTCGCGATGGACTACGCCCTGTTCGTGCGCAGCCTTCAACGCGTCGCCAACCTGGCGCATTATGTCGACCACGCGGGCGAGCGGCATCGGTCCTTCTTCCCGAATCACCTCCTTCAAGGTCTTACCATCGAGAAACTCCATCACCAAAAACACGATGCCGTCTTCAGATTCGCCGAAGTCGGTGACCGCTAAGGCATTGGGATGCGAAATCCTTGAAGCAGCGCGGGCTTCGCGTGAAAAGCGCGCTACGATTTTTTCATCAGCAGCCAGCGATGGACGTAACACTTTGATTGCGACAGTCTTGTCCATTAAGACGTGTGTGCCGCGATATACAGCACCCATTCCGCCTTCGCTCAGTTTTTCATCAACGCGGTATTTGCCGATCAGAGTTTTTCCGAGGACGGAATCGTCCACCTTCTCAAGCGCAACTCCGTCCGAGGGGCACAGAGTATTTGCGTCAGAGTACTCAATTCCGCACTTCGGACACTTTTTCATTAGCAGTTGCGCCTCGTGATAGTTATTTGGAGGGGATGTTTGAGACTAGCACAGCGGTTCGTGAATCGTGAAGCGCGAAGCGTAAAGAGCAAAGGGCAAAGCGCAAGAGCCAACGGCTTGACTCTTTGCTCTTTGCCCTTCCCGCTTTGCGTTCGACTAGCTCGGTTTGACGACTGCGAAAACAACCAGCAGTGCAAACAGCACAAGCGACTCGATCAGCGCCAGACCCAGAATCATCATCGTCTGAATACGGCCGGCCGCTCCTGGATTTCTCGCCGCGCCCTCACAAGCAGAAGCGCCAATTCTTGACTGGCCAATTGCGCCGCCAAAAACTGCGATGGCGAAACCTACCCCCGCAGCCAACGCCCGGTACTTGCTGACCGAGCTCGCATTGTCAGCACCCGCAGCGCTTGCCACTTCCGGTTGCGCAAGCACTGTCATGCCGCTCATAAGAATGCCAACAACTGCGAAGAACAACATCCTCAGTTTGCTCATTCTGTTCCTCCTATAAAAAGGACTTCTAAGTGTTGAGTCCTCAGTAAATCCTCGGCAAAGCAGTTGGTATGATTTCGCCTGTATCCGGTATCCACCGCCCCTCTTACAACGGCGCTCCTGCGAGACAGACCTGAGAGCTTCTGAACTTCCGAAGCGATAAGTTAACTGTCGATGCGTTGAATTGGTCCTAAGAAATCAAACGGGTTTGCGGAGTAACGCACGCATCACGTTTGACGCGCCGCTCACATCCGCGCAAGTCTGCGGGGCAGTAGCCCGACCGTCAGGGAGGGCTCTATGGTGATGCGAAGCCCTCCTTAACAGTCGGGCTACTGCCCCGCGCGCATAGGTAACAGCTAGCACCTACGTAAGAACAGGTGCTATCAAGTCGTCATCCGCAAACTGCTGATGCTCATCATCGTGACCATGAGCCTCATGAGGCGGATGCGACACTTCACTCAAGTACAACTGCGAAAGCAGAATGAAAACAAACGTCTGAATGAAAGCAACGAAAACACTTAAAGGCATTAAGGCAATGGGCGCAAACCACGTGTACGGTGGAGCAAGATGAGCGACGGTCTCGAGCACTTTCTCGTCGGCGAACAAGTTTCCGAACAAACGAATGCCGAGCGAGAAAGGGCGAATGAAATTACTGATCAGTTCAATCGGAAAGATCAGAGGCGCAATCCACCAGACCGGCCCGGCGAAGTGTTTAAGATGGGTTATTATTCCGTTCTCACTAATGCCAATATAATTGTAGTAGAGGAACGAAGTGAGACCGAGCGCGAAGGTGACGCTGGTGGCCGAAGTCGGACTCATGAATAACGGAAACAGTCCCATCAGATTCGAAACCAGAATCACCACGGCGAAAGTCATCACCACGGGAAAGTATTTCAATCCGTGTGGTCCAACGATGTCTTCCAACATGGCGCGAACAGCCAAGACTCCTAATTCGAGCGTCTGCTGTCCACCACTTGGCTTGTCCTCTGATAGTTGGCCTTTGAAGATCCAGATGATCGCCACGCTCAAGATGCAAGCGATGACAAACATCACTGTATACCAGGGGATCGCGTTCTCAGGTGTGTACGCTCCAAACACTGCGTCTGGGGTCGTTCCAAACTTGGCGAAGAACTTGTGCCAGATCGGATAGGTGTAGTTCATCTCAAACCTATACGCCGCCTCGCCAAAATAGTGATTGACCAGCTGCACCACGATTGGGGCCTGGTGTTCCGCTTCTTCCGCATGTTCTGCCGCTTCATGGGCAGCTTCCTGCAACCAGAACATCAACCAATTTCCTCTCGACGAATAATTGCGAAATAGAACTCTCTGAAAGCTTCAACAAATAATGCAACTACAAAAGTGCAAAGACCCGCGATGATCGCGACGAGCGACGCGATACCGAATGTGTAGGTGGCGAACGCAACGGCGCCGACAACAAGATAACGAAAGATGTATTTACCGAGTGTGATGCGAGGCGTATCGCCCTTCAGCAGAACTCCGAAGGCTGCGAAGATTGAAGTCTGCAACCAGCGATGATTCAACAGCGCTAGGAGCCCACCGATAACCAGGCCGCTCGTGAATTGCCATGGACCTAAAAAGATCGAGACCAGGACGGCGAGAATAGAGGTCACGATCATCGTGCGGAGGATTCTCGTGTGCAGTCCTTCGTCGCGTTCGTAGTTCACCGCGACAGGTTCCTCGCCTGTATTATTTGCGTCGTTGGTCATTGCGAAGCCGCTGATTTTACCTGTGTTTTTGGTGGGTTGTCGAGTTCACAAACTTAGACAGGATTACCGGATTAACAAGAATAAGACCAGTTAGAGCTTATGCTTGTCTGTTAGTCTTGTAATCCTGTCTAAGTTATAGGGTCTTCGAGCTGATGCGGACGAACTGATAGAAGCCGCCGATTGACCCGAGCACAAGTCCGACAACCAACAGCCATGGCGCCGTTTGAAAAAACTTATCCGCGAACCAGCCAAGAAGTGTGAAACCTGCGACTGAGGCGAACAAAGTGAACCCGGCCGCGTAGGCCATCCCTGACTTACGATTTGTTTCTTGTTGCGACTCTTCGTCAGGAGTACGAGGCATCGATCAAGACCAGCTTTCGCGGCGCAAAAAGTTCTTCGGCACCTCTGTCAATAAAGCGCGACGAGAGTGACGCATCGAGTCGTGAATGAAACAGACGTGTGTACACCAACAAGCTTTGCCACCGTCGATCGCATTCAGTTCTATCTCCCGATCGTTGGCGGCCCACAACGCACCGAAGTTGTAGTCATAGTCGGCAAGCGTCGCAAACTTTTCCCGCAACTCACACGCCCGCACATCTCCGTTGTAATCAATCACCGCCGTGGTTTCTCCTGCCGTGCACGGAAAGGGCCAGGCAGTGGGTTCTTGGAAGTTCGCGTGCTGGAGACGGTAATGTGTGGTGATGGAGCCGACATATGCCACATTCTTGATGAAGCGTTTGCTCGCATCGTCACCGGCAAACATGCGATCGCCATAACGCTTCGTCAACTTCGACACGTGTTCGTACATCGCAGGCAGTAGTTCGCGCGGCACCTCTTTAATCTGATCGCCGACCAGAGTCTCACCGCGAATAATGTTGAAATACTGACCGTCGAGCCGAAAGTTTTCCCACATGTACTCCGACAGCATTTCGATCTCTTTGTAGTTCTCGGCGCAAATCACGGTATTCACATTTAGCCTGAAGCGATCGGCAAATTTTTCTTTCAGCGGATACAGCGACTGAATGCAGTCGAGAGTCTTCTGCCAGTTACCCGGCACACCGCGAATCCGATCATGAGTTTCACCATAACCGTCCAGCGCGATATTCAGATACAAATCAAGCTGCGGGTGTCGTGAAAGCGCTGAGTCGACGATGTCACACACGCGCGACTTTATGAGGCCATTGGTTGGGATGATGACGCGTGAGACGCCGTTGTTGGCTACGAACAGGTCGATAATTTGGCGAACGTCGTTACGGAGCGTGGGCTCGCCACCTGAAAGCCAGAGGTCTGTAATCGGCGGCATCGTGAACGAGATCTTTGCGATCTGCTCGAACGTCATGTCGCCTGGACGATTGAGTTCTTCGTGATAGAAGCAGGTCTGACAGAGTGCGTTGCACCTCGAGGTGACGAACAGGATCACAGTGCCCAATCGCTTTTCGCGTTTGGAAGAGCGAATCAATTGAACGAACTGGGCCGCTTTACTGGTCATGTTCCTTGTGTCCGAACTTTAGTTTGTCGTGACTCGCATGGGAGTCAATTCCAGCGTCCGTTATTCAGTACCATGCGCGGTAGCGGATGGCCACCGCTCAACGTCGCGACATGATATCTTTTTTTGAGTTGAGTGATGGCCATCCGCTACCGCGCATGGTACCGAATAGCCTCTGTCGCAACCTATTCAGAGCTTCCTAAAGTGTATCGGACATTAATCCCGCGAAATAATGACAGCTTCATTAGGTGATTTCAATTCATAGGTTATTCCTCGCCAAACAATTCGTCTTGAGAAGCCAGCCGCAATGGCATTGCAGAGATAAAGCAATGACGCAAAAGGCCACAACAAGACTTGGGCCGGCAGGTCCCGATTAAGCAATCGCCGATGATTCTGAAGAGGGATTCGTATAACCTGCCAACGAATAAATGCCTTCGCCGCACCGAGAAGATATATCGATAGCAGAATCAGCGGCAGCACGATGGAAGACCGGCCGCTCACACTTTGCCAAATAAGAAGACCGATGCCACCAAAAAATACGAGACAGAACAGCGACGAGCCTAACAAGACAGGTTTCCACAAGTGCGAAGCATAGACGCGTGTGATCTTCATCTGTCGCGTCGTGAATTCGATCAACTCTCGCCAGTCGCAATCACCTACTGATGGCAGCAAACAGTTTGGATTGAAGTGGATTCGCAGCGATGCGTCGTGCAAAACTCGAGTCATGCTGAAGTCATCAGACACGCTGCCCCGCCATCGCTCACCAATCTGCAATCGATCGAACACTGATTTTCTTATCGCCGTCGAACCACCCCAGCAAAAATTCTTTTGCTGATTGCTCCCGAGTGCCGATGCGATGGATGCATTCCAAATCGAACGCAGTCGGGAAGCAATGCCACCCTTGACTGGCACGAACCAGCGATAGCCACTCGACGCGCCCAGTTGCTCATCGCAGAGCGGCGCAACTAACTGACACAACCATTTCGGTTCGGGCCGTGCGTCGCTGTCAACAAAGACAAGCACTTCGCACTGCGGACTCACCTGAGCAGTAGCGACCCGTAAGTTGTGGACTTTCTGACCGCTATCAGTTGCCGGTCCTGAAATAATGATCCGAGAGATCACCTGAGAATATCGCTGCTGCTGCTCCTGGATCACTGCAATCGCATCATCCCCTGCGTCGTCGAAGACAAAAAGAACCTCGAATGCCGGATACTGCTGGCCCAACACACCAGAGACATTCTCAACTAATCCTGGTTCCAATCCTCTGTTCGGAGCGATTACGGAAACAAACGGGGTGAAATTGAGCAAAGGCTTTGCAGTTTCGCTTCGGACGTACGCAACGTAACGAATGCCAGTCAGAAGGGATTGAATGCCAAACCAGATTGCGAGTGCGGCGAGAAGGTAATAGAGGAGCACACAATCAAGAGAGATACTGGAGCAGTTGCTGGGCCACCTTCACGAACGGCTGCGGATAAACGCCAACGAAGATGATTCCCACGAGCGAAACCGCGAGCGCAGTTTGCAGCGCCGGCGAAAGCGACAAGGGCTTGTCGTCAGCCACTCGATCGCCGAGATACATGACTTTGATAAAGCGGAAGTAGTAGTAGAAGGAGACGACGGTGTTGAGGATGGCCCAAACGGCCAGCCAGTAATACCAATTCTTGTGCTCGGCAGTGCCGCGCTGTAGCAGACCGCCAAACAAAAAGTACTTGCCGATGAAACCACCAGTTACCGGTAGACCGCCAAGCGACAACATAAAGACGGTCATCATTGCCGCGAGAGCTGGCGCTTTCTGACCGAGGCCGGTCAGATCGTCCACGTTATCGCCAATCATGCCGCGGCGTCGCAAGCTGATGATCACGCCGAACGCGCCCATGTTCATCAGCGTGTAGACCAGCAAATAGATCACAAGTCCGACATACCCGTAACTATTTCCGGCAATCAATCCGAGGAGTAAATAACCGGCATTAGAAATGGATGAATACGCGAGCAGACGCTTCGAATTCTCCTGAGTGACTGCGGCCCAGTTACCAACCATGATCGTGATCGCAGCGACGATCGCAAGAAGTGGCGCCCAGTCAGCGCGCATGCCGCCGAGAGCTTCGATAAAGATCCGCGCGTACAGTGCAAAGCTTGCCGCTTTCGATCCGGTTGAAAGAAACGCCGTGACAGAAGTAGGCGCGCCTTCATAAACATCGGGCGCCCACATGTGGAATGGAACAGCCGCGATCTTGAAGAAAAGACCTGCGGCGAGAGCAATCATCGCCAACAGAAGCATTGGGCGAAGCGTGGCATTTGCATTTTCTGCGGTGCCCTGCAAGTTACCCATAGCCGCGCTGATTGCTTGTGCGATTTCCCCGACATTCGTTGAACCCGCGATGCCGTACAGCAGAGACATGCCGTACAACAAAACTCCGGACGAGAATGCGCCGAGAAGAAAATACTTCATCGCCGCTTCATTCGATTTCTTTTGACGCTTCGTGAAAGCAACGAGCACGTAAAACGTGAGAGCCATCAACTCGAGACCGATATACAGCGTAATTAGGTCGTAACCACACGCGAGAAACATCATCCCCACAGTTGCGAATAAAACAAGCGCGTAATATTCGCCGTGCTGTTCACCTTCAATGTCGAGGTAACGCGTAGCGATGCCGATCGCGAGTGCCGCACTGATAAGAAAGACTGCTTTGAACAGCAGCGCAAAGCCATCGATCCGGACCATGCCATAGAAGCCATCGAGCGCAACGCCGGCAGGTATGCCAATCCATTGAATGGCGAGCGAAACGCCGGCAAGAGCGATGCCGATGAGAGCGAAGTAGGCCGTGAGTTTCGACTTGCGATAAGGAAGAATGACTTCCATCACCAGGGCGATGCACGCACAAGCAGTAAGAATCAACTCCGGCGCTATCAGCTGGAGATCAGCGACGTTTAATAATGACGTTGTGTTGGCCTGAAGAAGAAACATTTAGTCGTTGGTGTTCTGTGTTAAGGGCTAAGGGGTAAGAGCTAAGCAGTCGGTTTTTGGTCTCTTGATTGGCTCTTTACTTTTACTCTTTGCTCTTTCCTCTTCGCCCTTTGCTCTTGGCTCTTTATCGCTGCGCTCGTTCTTGTGTCGGCGTCGCCGCCGTCATCCCCGGAATCGGGTAGTCAGGTTTCACTTGCTTCACGACCGCGTTCACCGGTTTCTCCAAATAAGCCAGAAACGGTTTCGGGTAAACGCCAATCCATAAGGACATGATCATTAGCGGAATCATGTAAGCCCATTCGCGTCCACTTAAATCCGTAAGATTTGAATTCTTCGGATTGTCGATCGTTCCGAAGAACATGCGCTGGTAGAGCCACAGGAAATACCCTGCATTTAAAATAATTCCCAATGCGGCCCATCCCGCCCAGTACGGATTCGACTCGAATGCGCCTCTCAATGCCAAAAATTCAGAAATAAAGACGGCGAGTAACGGAAGTCCGATCGCCGTCATAACCATTCCGAGGAACACAGCCGCATAGCCCGGCATTACATGCGACAGGCCACCAAACTCCGAAACACTTCTCGTGTGTCGTCTTTCGTAGATGATACCGACGAGCAAGAACAGGGCGCCCGAATAGATGCCGTGATTGATCATCTGGAGAACACCGCCATTCACGCCATTCGGATTCAGCGCGAAGAGCCCGAGCATCACCATGCCCATCGACGACACTGATGAGTAAGCGACGAGCTTCTTTACGTCTCCGTCTTTTTTGACAACGAAATACATCGCTGCGAGCGCGCCGTAGATGATGCTGACGATCGCCAGGAACACCATCACGCTGCGAACGCCAAAAGTGCCGAAGCTCGTGACCCAGGATGATTCGTCTCTTGAAGCCGCTGGAAACATCGGCAGGTTGAAGCGGTAGAAACCATAGGTGCCAAGCTTCAGCAAGATACCAGCAAGAATGACTGAACCTGCTGTTGGTGCTTCGACGTGGGCATCCGGCAACCAGGTGTGAAACGGAAACATCGGCACTTTGATCGCAAACCCAAGGGCAAACGCAACGAATAAGAGGATCTGCATTGTGCCCATCGGCATTACCGAGCCCAACGCCTGCATGTAAAGAATATTGAACGTTCCAGTGCCGTTCGCCGTCGCCGCCTGAACCGTGCTCGAAACGAGTTGTGCCGCCTGACTGTTACCCGCAAGTAAGCTCAGAGTTGATTGACTGATCTGACCCGTCAAGCTGGTGTCCTGCGTCAGGAAGTACATCTTCAAAACTCCCAACAGCATCACCACGGAACCGACGAGCGTGTAGAGAAAGAACTTGATGGCCGCGTACAAACGATTCTCGCCACCCCAAATACCGATCAGGAAGTACATCGGCACGAGCGACACTTCGAAGAACAGGTAGAACAGGAACAGATCCATCGAGGCAAAGACGCCGATCACGGCCGTCTGCAACAACAACAGCAGAACGTAATATTCCTTCTCTCTTTTCTGAATGTAGTTCCAGGATGAAAGTGCTGCGATAACACCGAGCAGCGTAGTCAACACGATCAGCAACACCGCAACGCCGTCGACGCCCATCTGATAGCGTGCGCCGATAATCGGAATCCACGTTCTATCTTCGAGGAACTGCATGCCTCCGGTCGCGCGGTTGTAGGTCAGCAGGTACAGCGACGCAATGAAGTCGAGACCAAACCACGCGGTCGCGAACTTCTTGATCATGCTCGACTGATCTTTTTTCATCAGCGCGAGAATAATGATCGCGCCCAGCGCCGGAAGCCATGTAACAAAAGAGAGAATGTAGTTGTTCATTTTGAGTATTCGCTACGTTACCTGAGTTTCGCCGCAATGTCGGGCCAGAACAGCAGCACGACAGCCAACATCAACCCAAGCACCATGACCAGCGCGTAGTTCTGCGTGAAGCCTGTTTGCGCCGCGCGGAAAAGCGGCGACATCAATCGCACAATGAAAGCAGCGATTGTATTTACAAGGCCATCGACCAAGTATTTATCGATGCCTCCGGTGATGCGACTAGCCAGACGACCCAGGGCTGCGAGTCCGTTGACTGCGCCGTCCACGACTTTGGAGTCGAAAGCATAAACAGCGCGTGCAGCATCCATTGTCCGGCGGGTGACGGCCCAACCGTAGAATTCATCAACCCAGTACTTGTTGTAACTCGCTTGATACAGCGGACGCAGACGTTGTGCCCAGATGTCGGGCAGTCGCGTGTCTTTCAGATAGAACAGATAGCCGAGTCCGATCCCAATGCCGGCGGCTATCAAAGAGATGACTATAAAGATCCACTCCGTTACGGGTTCGCTATGAACTGAATGCTCCACGGTCTTCGCAAGAGTTGAATGCACATTGCCGTAAACTCCAACTTCCTTAACGCGTTCCTCAAGACTGGTCGTTGGTTCAGCGTTCGTCGTCGCTTCCGGATGTTCCTCTGCGCCGTGTTTACCAAATTCGCGCGTCACCGGATTCCAGATGATTGGATCCAGCCATTTCACGATGTTGAGCTTGCCGCCAGGAGTTTCACCTAATCCAAATGCTGGTCCAATGCCGACAAGTCCCCCAATCGTCGCCAGTACCGCAAGCACAATCAACGGAATGGTCATCGACCGTGGCGATTCGTGAGGAATGTGAACAGCATGGCCGTGCGAGTCGTGCACATGCGGGGTTGCGGGATCGACATGCCCGACATGTTCACCGGGCTCGTGCCGCGGACGATCGCCCGCTGACGCAAACTGTGCGTCATGACCAGCCAGACCTTTGTCGTATGTGGCGGCGTGAGCTTCATCTGCTTCACCACCCGCCGCTGGTTCAAGAAAGCGCTCTTTACCGTAAAACGTCATGAACACAAGACGGGACATGTAGAACGCAGTGCACGTAGCAGCGATAGTGCCAATAAGCCAGATGACCCAGCCTATGGGAATGTGAGTGGTCGACGCCGCCTTCCATAGAATCTCATCCTTCGACCAGAATCCACTGAACGGGATGATCCCGCAGATCGCCAACCAACCGGCAAGGAATGTCAGAAACGTGATGGGCATGTACTTCTTCAAACCACCCATCCGACGCATGTCCTGTTCGTGGTGCATCCCGTGAATCACGCTGCCGGCGCCGAGGAACATCAAGGCTTTGAAAAACGCGTGCGTCATCACGTGGAAGATGCCAATGACGAATGCTCCGACACCGCAGGCCATGAACATGAAGCCGAGTTGCGACACGGTCGAATACGCCAGGACCTTCTTGATGTCGTTCTGAGTGATACCGATCGTCGCAGCGAAGATCGCAGTTGCTGCACCGACAAGGGACACGACGAGCATCATTGTTTGCGAGTGCTGGAAGATGACGTTGGTGCGTGTCACCATGTAAAGACCCGCGGTAACCATTGTCGCAGCGTGAATCAGGGCAGACACCGGAGTTGGACCAGCCATCGCGTCCGGCAACCAAACGTGCAAGGGAAGCTGTGCTGATTTACCGCACGCACCGATGAAAAGACCGAGCGCAATCCACGACATCAATCCAAAGGTTCCCAGGAGTTCGATTGGGTAATCTTTGGCTTGCGCGAAGACGTCTGTGTATTGCGCAGTCCCAAAGGTCGCAATCACTGCGAAGATCGCTAGCGCGAATCCAAAGTCGCCAACGCGGTTCGTGATGAAGGCTTTGCGGGAGGCATTCGCGGCTTCCTGTCGATCGAAGTAGTAGCCAATTAGCAGATAAGAACAGAGCCCGACTCCTTCCCAACCCACGAACATCATCAGGAAATTAGAGCCCATGACCAGCACGAGCATCGCAAACATGAACAACCCCATGTAAGCGAAGAAGCGATAGAAGCCCGCATCGCCGTGCATGTAGCCGGTCGCAAAGATGAAGATGCACAACCCGACGCCCGTCACGATCAACATAAAGATGGACGATAGCGGATCGAGTTGGTAACTCCATTCGACGTTCAGTACCGATGATTTACGAGTTACAGCACCACCGACGAGGACACCGGGATGTTGCCTTTGCTCCTCGGGTGTCATCGCAGCAAACTTTTCCAACGCCTGCTTGTGGAGATCGAGTGAAAGCCGCTGTTCACCACCAAGAGTTTGGTCGACTGCGCCGCCGGGTATCCAGTCAAACTTGAATGCGCCGTCCTGGCTGGTGACGTACGCATTGGGCCATTGCGCGTTGCCGCCGAAACCATAGGAGACTACGGCTGCGACACTGATGAGGAACGCGAGGGCAACTGAGCCGACAGCAATGCCGCCGACGAGTTGCTCGGAGAAGCGAAACTTCCGACCAAATAAGCCGTTAATGGCGGCGCCGATTAGTGGCAGTAAGGGGACTAGCCAGATGTATCGATACATGAACCTTCGGTTCGTTCCTGATCTTTGTACTTAGTGCTTTGTGCTTAGTGCTTTGTACTTAGCGCTTTGTTCGTTGTTCTTTGTCTTTATTATCTGTCGACAACATCCTAAGGAAAAACTAGGTACAAAGCACCAAACACAGAACTCACCATTTCAATAGATCGATTTCGTCTACCCAAATCGTTTCTTTGTTTCTGTAGAGCGCGATGACAATGCCGAGCCCGATCGCTGCTTCCGCTGCCGCCACAACAATCACGAACACCGTGAAAATCTGACCGGCCAAAGCATTCACGCTACCGGTTTCCTGCAACTGACGTGAGAAGGCGATGAAGTTCAGATTCGCCGCGTTCAGGATCAACTCGATCGACATGAAGATCACGATGATGTTGCGACGCGTTAGCACACCTGCGACACCGATGATGAATAGCAGCGCCGCGATAACGAGAAACTTCGACAGGTCAGGATTCACAACGCCGTGCTTCATCTGGGCGAATCGGCCACCACTCGTCTCCTGAAACAACAGCACAAAGACTGAAAGTAAGAAGGTCATAGAGAGTTAGTCAGCATTAACTTCGACGGTTGCGACCTCGGGATGTTCTACTAGCTCCTCCTCGAACTCTTCGGGTGCCATATCGTCGGCTGATCGTTCCTGTTTAAGTGTGCGAGCGAGCATCACTGATCCGATAATCGCTACCAGCAAGAGCACGCTCGCGATTTCGAAAGGCAGCGATCCATATCGATAAAGTGCGGCGCCAAAAGTTTCGCTTTGCGTGGAGAGGCTGCTCGTTAATGTCGCTGCGCGCGGAAGTCGTCGATTGACCGCGGCGGCAACGGCCTCACCGTTAGCCTGTTGTGTGGTTACTTTTTCCTGCAGTTTTGGGTAGGCGGTGTTAACAGCAAAAAGAACGGCAGCAACAAGCAGAAAGCAGAAGATCAAACTCGCACCAACTTGTCGTGGTCGATTGAAGATCTCCTCCTTACCTCGTTCTTGCGCGCCGACATTGACAAGCATGATCACAAACAGAAATAGGACCATGACACCGCCGACATAAACAAGAATCTGGACACCGGCGATGAACTCAGCCTGAGCGAGAACAAAGAGTGCAGCAACGGAGACGAGCGAAGAGATGAGAAACAACGCGCTATGGATTGCGTTGCGCGCCATCACGGTCAACAGAGCCGCGAAGATCGCCGCGAGCCCAAAGAACCAGAAGAAGAAAGCCTCCCAGCCGGAAAGTATCATCGTGTTTGTAGTTTGTGCTTTGTACTTTGATCTTCGTTCTTAGTTCTCAGTGAGAACCAAGCACAAAGAACAAAGTACAAAGATCTAAGACCGAAGACTTAACTTGTATACTTAACGGTTTCGCGCCCTTGCTCTAACATTTCGCGATTCCATACAAATCCCGCGCGCGAATACGTTGCTAATTCAAAGTCCTGCGTAAGCTCGAGACATGAAGTTGGGCATGCCTCCTGGCACAATGCGCAGAACATGCAACGCGACGTATCGAAAATAAACTCGTCGAGCACCTTCTTCTTGCGCGGTTTGCCGGCGACCATGATCTCGACGTCCATCGGTATCACGTCAATGCAATCTTCGGGACACGCAATGGCGCACAGGTTACAAGCGATACAGAGCGTATCGTGCGTTTCAGGATCCATGTTCAGACGAGGCGCGCCATGAAAGCGCGGCGCAACGTCAGGTCGCACTTTCGGATACTGTTCGGTGTAGATCCCTTTGCCGGCGACTGAGTCCTTATCCGTCAGCGCGCCAATGTTGTACTTCATCGTCAGACCAAGTCCTTTGACCAGGTCGATCATGAAAAAGCGTTTGATCTTCTGCGACAGCGTTGGTTTTGGAACTTTTACTAATGGCATAACGATTTACTTTCGGTGCTTAGGTCTTCGGCCTTGGTCTTCGGTGTCTGGTCTTCAGTCTTTGGTATTGACTCACAGTAACGTCCAAAGACCTAAGACGAAAGACCTAAGACCTTTCTGCAACCGCCACCGCCGGCTTCCCTTTCGGCACATCCACCAAACGAATATTCCGGCGCTGAGTCTTTAGGTGGAAATCGCGGGAGCGCCAGTTGATTCTCGACAGCAGCACGCCCGTTAGCGCCAATCCAACAAGACCCATCCCGATTACGACGCCTTTGCCCTTAGCTGTCAGGTCGAGCCGGTAGCCGACATGTTGAATTGTATCGAGCACGCCCCACGTGTCCAACGCCTGCGCCAGAAACACTGTGACCGCTGACCAGCCAATATTGATGATCGCAGCAGGTATCAACCACTTCCAACCGATATCCATCAATTGGTCATAACGGAACCGCGGCAGCGTCCAGCGCAACCAGAAGTAAATGTAGAGAATGATGGAGGCCTTGATAACAAAAGCCAGGACGCAAACGAGCACGTACAGGTTGTGATAGCCGTTAATGTCGAGCCTGTTAACAAACGGAACATACCAACCACCGAGATACACTGTCGTTGCAACTGAGGCAACAACCACCATCGCTGCATATTCCGCCATGAAAAATAGTGACCACCGCATGCCGGAATATTCCGTGTGGAAGCCAGCTACAAGTTCTGATTCAGCTTCCGGTAAATCAAAAGGTGCTCGATTGTTTTCAGCAATACCAGCGACAAGAAACAACAAGAAGCCGACGGGCTGATAGGCAATGAACCAGATCGAATCGGAGCCTTGTGCGCCGATGATTCCTGAGAGCGACAGTGTTCGCGAAAACATCAGTGCGCCGATTAAAGCCAGCCCCATTCCGACTTCATACGAAACCATTTGCGCGCTTGAACGCAGAGCGCCGAGCAAGGCGTACTTCGAATTCGATGACCAACCTGCAAGAATCAAAGCCAACACGCCAACGCTCGAGACCGCGAGCACGAGCAACAAGCCGATATTCACGTCTGTGATTACGGCCCAGTCTGGTCCAAACGGGATGACGGAGAACACTATGAAGGCAGCGGCAACCGCGATGTAGGGCGCGAAGAAAAAGATCCAACGATCGGCTTTCTCAGGGACGAAGTCTTCCTTTGTCAGAAGCTTCAGCCCATCGGCGATTGGCTGCAACAACCCCCACGGGCCGACACGCATCGGTCCGAGTCGCGCTTGAATGAACGCCGAGATCTTTCTTTCGAGATAGGTAGCGTAAGCAACCCACAATGCAACCAGGGTGACTACCAGGCCGATTTGAATGAGCGGCCACACCGCATAGTTGATCGTCTCCTGATTGAATACTTTCAGCAGGAGATCATTTACGAGATTTAGCGGAGCAAACAGGGCCATGGTTTAACGATCAATCTCGCCTAAAACGATATCCAGTGTTCCAATAATTGCGACTACATCAGCGACCAGATGGCCCACGCACATTTGCTTGAGAGCCTGTAAATTGACGAATGATGGCGGTCGAACTCGCACGCGCCACGGTTGCGCAGAACCATCCGAAACCACGTAACAACCAATCTCGCCTTTCGGTCCCTCGATCGAGTGATAGTAATCACCTGCCGGTGGCTTCACGATCTTCGGCAGCTTAGCGTTGACTGGACCGTCGGGAAGTTTCTCGAGCGCTTGATCGATGATGCGACGTGATTGCCTCATCTCCTCGAGTCGAACCAAGTAGCGATCGTAGGTGTCGCCGTTCTCACCTAGCGGAATGTCGAAATCAACATCGGCGTAGGCTGCATATGGTCGAGACTTTCGCACATCCCAGGGAACACCTGAACCACGCAGCGCCGGCCCCGAAAGACCAATCGCGATTGCGTCTTCCGCAGAAATGACGCCGATACCTACAGTGCGGCTCAGCCAGATCCGGTTTTCTGAAAGCACCGTTTCATATTCGTCGAGTCGCTTCGGGAAATTGTTTACGAATGTTTGAACATCGGAGTTGAAATCGTCATACGCATCGTTCGGCATACCGCCGACGCGCCAGGCGTGACAAGTAAGACGGGCGCCAAACTGTCGTTCAAAAATCTTCAGAATCTCTTCGCGTTCGCGCAACGCCCAAAGAAGGACTGTAACCGCGCCGATATCAAGTGCGTGCGTCGCCAACCACAGCAGGTGAGAAGCGATGCGGTTTAGTTCGGTAAGGATTGTGCGCAGGTAATGAGCGCGCGGCGGAACGGCGAGACCCATCATCTGCTCGACAGTCTCGACCCAAACCAATCCATTCGAAACGGCGGCGATGTAGTCAAGTCGATCCCAGTAAGGAGCGATCTGCGTGTACATGCGGTTCTCGGCAATCTTCTCCATGCCACGATGGAGATAGCCGATGTCGCAGTCGAGATCGATTACCGTCTCGCCATCGAGTTTGAGTACTACCCGCAACACGCCATGCGTCGACGGGTGTTGCGGCCCCATGTTCAGGATCATCTCAGGACTGTCGAGCAGTGTTTCCTGAGTGGTTGCTATTTCTACCTGGTGCATAAAGTCGCTTGCTTATGATTGCCGATGAACTAGGCCGCCGGCTCCTCTTTGGGATGCGGTTTATAGCATCCGGTGACTTGCCACGCTTCAATGATCAAACCAATTTCCTCTGCCTCACCCGTCTCCCGTTTGTCGACCAGCTTCAAGACGAGTGCATTTGCTGCACTCGCTTTGTTCCAGACATTGCGTGGCTGGTGCGTTTCAGTAATGACAAACCCCGCCACCTTCGCTGCGTCGGGCGAGTCAAAAACTTTTGCATCGTAGTGGGCGGCAATTTCCTTGGGAGTCATGTGGTGCGTGCTTCGTACTTTGTACTTGGTGCTTGGTACTTGTACCTATTTTCGGCGGCTAAGAACCAAGTACAAAGTTCTAAGATCCAAATTCCAAAGACCAAAGGCCCAAGACCAGTTTACTTGTCTTTCGGCATCACTTCTTTTCCGCCGCGGAAGATGTCGCGCATCAGTCGTTCTTGCGGAACTGACAGCAAATCAAGTCCGTATGCACGTCGTTGTTCCAACTGCTCCATTTGCACGTCAGTCATCTCTGGCAAGTGCTTTTTCGTCCATTCATTCTCGACAAATTCCAATGCGACATCTTTTCGCAGCGGGTGACCTTCCCAATCGGGTGGCAATAGCAGTCGTCTTAGATCAGGGTGATTGCGAAAACGAATCCCGAACAGATCGTATACTTCGCGTTCGAGCCAATTGGCTGAAGGCCAAACTCCCGTAACGCTGTCGACTTCTGTTTCCGCGTCAGTTTCAACTTTCAAGCGGACGCGCTCATTTGCCGGAATCGAATAGAGGTTGTAAACGATTTCAAAGGGTGCTGCTTTGCGATCCGGATAATGGACGCAGGTAAGATCCGAGAGATAATTGAATCCACTCTTTGCGTCGCTTTTCAGGAAGTCGCAAATCTCTACAATGCGTTCACGATTGACGGAAATCGAGAGCTGACCAACAAACTCGCTCGCATTTCCGATGGCGTCAGCAAATTTTGTTTTTAGTTTCTTCACGAGCGGGTGACCACTCGCGTCAGTGGGTTTTGGACCTTCGTCTTTCTTCTTAACAGGTGGTTTTGGGGCGCCGGCTTCAGAGGAGGCACTCAGATTGTCCTTAACGGCAGCAACACGACTCTTGGCCTGTTCGACCATGGCCGCTTTCTCCGCATCAGCTCCGGCTAGTGCACCTGCCGGAGGGACTGCTGATGGGGGCGGAGTTACCGTTTTCTGAGAATCTGAAGTTTCAGGCTGTGCTGGTTCAGGAGAACCGGGTTGCTTCGTGTCTTCTGCCATATAACCAAGAAGGCCGGGACAAATTACACTACGCTAAATTCACGACGAGTTTCGCCGCTACGCACAGATCAATACACAAGTCGTTCTGGGATCTGCTGTTGTTGGATATTGCTTGCTACTAATCTAACAATAAGGGCAGCGAAGTTGGATTTAAACACGCGGTTTACATCGTGTCAACAGAGTTTCCGGTCGATAAATCATTGAGGTTCGCGGCCTTTGGAGTGCGACGGCCTGCCGTCGCTTTGGTAGCCGCTCTCGCTAAAAGAAAGCACGAAAGCGACGGCACGCCGTCGCACTCCAAAGGCCAGCTTGACGCCCCTAATGGCCTCCCTCTATCATAGCTCGTTTGAATTTTAGGCCTTGGGGCCGTCTGTATAGAGCTACGAGAGAAGAAAGTAAATGAAACCTGGAATTCACCCTGAATACACCGAAATCACTGTAACGTGCGCCTGCGGCGAGACCTTCCAAACCCGTTCGACCAAGAAGGGCGATCTGCACGTGGAAATCTGTTCCGCTTGCCATCCGTTTTTCACCGGAAAGCAGAAACTAGTTGACACCGCCGGACGCGTGGATAGATTTAATAAGCGGTACGGCAAGAAGACTGCGGAAGGCACCGCCAGCCCGCAGTAATCTTTCGACCCAAATGAGAACTTTGCGAAACCAACATTAGCATCACCAAAGGTTCGACGCCGGCGAAGTTTTGTCGGCCGCTGTTCGTGCATCAAAATGCAAGCGGCCAACATCACAGCCGGCGTTAGTGTTTTCAACCATTCTCGATTCCCGATTCACGATTGACGATTTACGAACTATGAGCGCAAACGAACGAGATTTAATTGTCGGCGGACAAGCAGTTATTGAGGGAGTGATGATGCGCACTCCTAACGCATACGCGATCGCTGTGCGCAAAGCTGACGGGACAATTGTTAACACCGCAGCGGCACTACCGAAATGGAGTGATAAATATCCCCTGTTGAAGCTACCGGTGTTGCGTGGCGGGGCTGTACTTGTGCAGTCGATGGGGCTCGGCATTAAGGCGCTGAACTATTCCGCCGCCGAGGCGTTTGCCGACGCTGAAGAAGCCAAGGAAGTGGAAGTGGCACTCACACCAGCGGTGATCGAAGGCGAAGGCGACTTCGCTGGAATCACAGGTGCTGTTCCTGGCTTGTTCCCTGTGCCTTCCGAGAAACGTCCGCAAGATGAACTCAAGAAGGGCGCAACGGCATCTGCTGTAAGCTCGATTATCTTTGCTCTCATCTTCAACGTCTTGTTGTTTGTGGCGGCACCGCTGCTATTAACTAACGCGTTGTTCATCGCGGCGGGTTGGGCGGTGCCACCTGCATCTGCAACCACGCAATCCAATACTCCAGCGGAGAACTCTGCTGCAGCGACTGATGAAACGAATCAAAGCTGGTACTCGAATACGTGGTCAAAGGTAAGGACGTATTTGCATCCGGTTCGTCCATCGGTGGCGTTCAACGTGGTCGATGGAATGATTCGCATGACGTTCTTCCTGATCATGATCTTCAGCTTTTCGCTGTTGAAGGATATTCGCCGCGTTTTTCAGTACCACGGTGCCGAGCACAAGACAGTGTTTACCTGGGAAGCAGGTCTGCCGCTTACAGTCGACAACGCACGACCACAGCCAAGGCAACATCCGCGTTGCGGTACGAGCTTTCTGATGGTGGTGATGCTCGTAGCAATCCTGCTCTTCTCGATAATCAAATTCGATTCGCTTCTGCTTAACTTCGCGGTCCGCATCGTTTTGATTCCGATCGTCGCGGGAATTTCCTACGAGATCATTCGTCTCTCCGCGAGGAAGGAAGGCGGGTGGTTTTTTAAACTGATTACGAAACCTGGCGTTTGGCTGCAGAATGTCACGACCAAGGAACCTGACGATCAGCAACTCGAAGTCGCGATCGAAGCGTTGAAGGAGTCGCTGAAACTCGAGCCTAAACCCGCGGATCCTGTGCTAGCGCCACTGTCGTAAGAAGGGATTGACTAAACGCCGTGCTTGAAAAGCTCGAACAAATCGAAACCCGCTACGAAGAGTTGACGCAGGAACTTTCCTCGCCGGAGCTGCTCGCCAATCCATCTGCGTATGGCAAAGCTGCCAAGCAACATCGAGCGCTGGGCGAGATCGTTCAGAAGTATCAGCAATGGAAGTCGTTGAAAACTGAGCTCGCTGGAGCGCGCGAGTTGTATGACACGTCAGACGACGAAGAGATGCGCGAGATGGCCCGTTTGGAAATGGAAACTCTGCAGACGCGGCTAGACGAAACTGACAGAGAACTGAAGATTCTCCTGATACCATCAGATCCTAACGACGAGAAGAACGTGATTCTTGAGATCCGAGCGGGTACCGGCGGCGATGAAGCAACGTTGTTCGCGGCAGAGATGCTTCGCATGTACGGCCGCTACGCAGAAAAACAGCGCTGGCGTTTTGAAGTGATGGAAGCTTCTGAGTCGGGTATCGGTGGAATCAAAGAAGCAATTGCGCTGATTGAAGGCGACAAAGTCTATTCCAAACTCAAGCACGAATCGGGCGTGCATCGGGTTCAGCGCGTCCCGCAAACAGAAGCGAGCGGACGTATCCACACTTCGGCAATCACAGTTGCAGTTCTTCCTGAAGCTGAAGAAGTGGACGTGAAGATTGATCCAAAGGATTTGCGCATCGACACATTCTGCTCGTCAGGTCCCGGCGGTCAATCGGTGAATACTACTTACTCGGCCGTGCGCTTGACGCACATTCCGAGTGGCGTCGTGGTTTCGATGCAGGACGAAAAGTCGCAGATTAAGAATCGTGAGAAGGCGATGCGTGTGCTGCGAGCACGACTGCAGGAGTTAGAAGAACAGAAACAACACGAAGCATTGGCGAGTGAACGACGCTCGATGGTAGGTTCTGGTGATCGCTCCGAAAAGATCCGTACTTACAACTTCAAAGAAAACCGTGTTAGTGACCATCGCATTGGCCTCACGATTCATCAGTTGGATCTTGTGATGGAAGGCAATCTAGATCCGTTCATCGACGCATTGGTGGCACACTACCAAGCTGAGAAACTTAGGGGCGAGATGGTGGCTGCGTAGCGAAGATCACTTCTTCGCTTCCAACTGCGTTCGCTGCGCATCACTCCACTCACACAGCGTCTTCACGTCATCCTGACTCAATTTTGAACCTGCATGCATGGGTGTATACGAACTCAACGGCATCGCTCCGTCCGTAACCTCGCGACAAATCTGTCTTAACTTTCCGAGCTGTCGACGTTTGTCGTATTTGCCAAACTCGGAAAGATTCAATTCTTGGCGACCTTCGTTCACGTGATTGATCACGAACCATGACACAGGAGCGACCTGCGTGTACCAGGGCCAGCGTGTTTTGTTGGAATGGCAGTCGTTGCATGAACGATCAAGAATCGCGCTAACGTTCGGATCGACTTGGACGTGATTTTCGACTGCCAATGACGGGTCTTCAGCTGGATTCGTTTTTGCTGGCCGGATAAATTGAGCGACTACGAAAGCGCAAATTAACAGCAGACCCAGCCATTTAATTACTTTCCGAAACATCTTCATACTCGTCGCATCTTCCTCTCAGCTGGTACAGGGGGTTTGTCGAGTATAGCAACTGTCTCTTTTTGTGGAGGTGGTCCTCCCGTCACCACCAGTAATGTCTAATGATACTCAACACAAAAGAAACGCCATCGTCACTGATGCGACTGACGACTCAATGTCCCGTGCAATTGTTCGAACAACGTTCAATCTTGATGTCGCGCGTCGCGCGAAGTATTCCATCGCTACCTTTTGTGACTTTAATGATCGGACAGAACGCTCCAGCCAGAGCGGAAGCTTTCTGTCGCATCTCACTGGTCACTAAAGGATCATCATCAAAGTGATACTCATCAATCCAGTATTCAGGATAGCCCGGACCAGAAACAAACGCGTGGATGTGCGCCGGAATTTTTGTGCCGGGATACGAGGCCGGACGAATGGTCCTGAATTCGTAACGTCCTTCAGCGTTCGTCGTCATTAGACCGTGGATGCGGGTGTTGCGATTGTTCCCACTGCCCGAAGTCGAGTAAACACCCGTCGCATCGGTTTGGTAGACGTACAGATTGACCCCTTCCAGCGGCTTGAGACCATCGGGTGAATAAATTGTGCCTGACACAATCAGCGGTTGCCCGGGTTCCTCATCCCCAACTATGCGGACACTCCACGGAGCTGGCGATGTTTTGTTTCCGGCAGTCGGAGAATGGGCCAACAATCGATTGCTGCTACAACCGATCAGCTGAAAACCAACAACAGGAAGAACAAGAGCAGCAGATGCGTGCTGAATGAAGCTGCGACGACTCAGGTTGTTTCTATTTACCGACATTTCTTATTCCTTCCTTTAGCTTGGGCCAGAGGGAAAAAGGGCCACCAGTTTTCAAATCCTTTTTGGCTTTTGGATCAATGGTGCCGCTGACCCAATAGAATTCGAGTTTTTCTTTCCACTTATTGAGCATCGCAGAATCAAGATTCAGAATTCCTTCACGCGTAACGTCCGCGGGTAAATCGACAAGGCTCGTCATCCTGTCGAAGACGCGGCGACGGTCGTCACCATTGACTCGCGCGAGTAGATGCCAAAGCGTGAGAGTGTCTTTCACACGCGATGTTTGTAACAAACGAGTGAGCGCCCGCGCCTTCTCTGTTGGATTGGAATCAAAGTCGAATTCTGTTAACGCCGTAAGAAACTCGGCTCCGGCGTCTTCAAAATACGGCGTACCCGGGCCAATTCCCGGCCTCGTCTGACAGGCGGCGCCGGCCGGTACTACTGACTCACGATCCTTCAACTCCAACGCCACCCAACCTGAAGTGACACGCAGGAGGCTACTGCCCGAGTTATCAACAATCAGCGTGTACGCACAGCCTAGATCCGCGGCCACGGCTGAAGGGGTGTCGACAAAAAACAGTCGGGGCGGTGCCCAGATGCGTGCGCTCATCTGACCGCGCGCCAACTCCAAACGATGTTCAGTCGGTTTGGTTGCAACCAGGCGAACTCGCGTGTTTGGATCGACCTGAACTTGTCCAATTGACGCTACGTTGATCTGGGCGCTCGAGTTCTGATCCGTTTCGAGCCACTGTCCGACAGCTAGTTCACCCCGTCCAGAAATCTGGGTGGATCCGATTGTTGGTCTACCGTTCAGTGTGGCAACTTGCCACGCTGGACCAGCAGGCTGAATCTGGCGGTTGCGTAAAACCCATACGCCGATCAAGATCACGACAACCACCGCAGCAGCTATCGCAGCGAACTGCGGCCGCCAAAAGAATGCACGACGTGAAGACGGCTGTATTGCGGTATCGGATTGCAATGCCGCTTCGATCTTGCTCCACATCTCAGGCGGAGCAGTTTCAAGAGGTAGTTGCTGCGCGAGGTTTACACCAACCTTAATCTCGTCGTATTCCGATCGACATTGCGCGCACGCGATTATGTGCTCCGCAACTTCACGGTTGCGCTCCGCAGTTAATTCTCCAGTGCAGTACGCTGATAAGTCGTTTGTAACGTGATTAGAAAACATCTTCGAATCTCTTACTCTCCCACAACCGAATGACGAAGGTGCGCGAGTCGCTTCGCTAATTCCGCATGACCGCGATTCAAACGTGACGCGACAGTCCCTTTCGAACAACCCATCACTTCCGCAATCTCGTCATACGACAGGCCCTCGACATACTTCAGAAGAATTGGCATACGAAAGTTAGGCTTTAAGCAGCCTATTGCGGCTTGCACAACTGCCGCGATCTCCTGCCGGGCATATTGGCGCTCTTGCGGCTTCTTTTCGTAAGGAGATTGCCCGCCTGCATCTCCCCAGGCAGTCATTCGTTTCGTACGACGGCGTTCGTCGTGGCAGGCATTGACTACCATTCGATATAGCCAGGTGGTGAACTCCGAGTCGCCCCGGAACTGTTTGATTGCGGTGAACAGTTTTAGAAAAATCTGCTGCGTGACATCGTCAGCCACCGCACGATCACCAAGGGAATAGACAGCGATCGAAAAGACGCGATCTTTGTAAGCTTCAAATAACAAGCGAAACGCCTCACGGTCGCCATGCTGACAGGCTTTAATCACCTGGCGGTCGACTGTTGGTTCTGCCATGACTGCGCGTCGCTCCATTCACTCCCCCGTCGCTAAGGCGAACAATGCTTAGACGTCGCCATCAGGGAGTTTCTTCCCGATTTATATCTGTTCTCACGCTTCTATCTGCAGGGGCGGCCCTACGCGGCGTTCTGATGTTCGACACGCCCTGGAATAACTTGCAGAGTGGCTTATTCAGTACCGTTCGCGGTAGCGGATGGCCAGCGCTCAACTCCAAGGAATCATCCCGGTGTTGAGTCCTGGCCATCCGCTACCGCGCATGGTACTGAATAGTCGATACGCGACTTGATCCCACCCTTCCTTACTGCACTGATTCAGGTTGACTTGTTTCAGTTAAGGTTGACGATTGGTGTTATGGACCTTGTAACTG
>JBKPMX010000043.1:0-19621 GCA_046765655.1 Acidobacteriota bacterium | reverse complement strand
CTTCCGTAGATAACTGTTTCGTCGAGCGAAGTCGATCCAAGCCTGCGTGGCCGACGTTATGGACTCGCCATTCCTCTTCGCCGGCGCGGATGAGACGTTGTCGAGCATCTTCGTTCGTTGTCATCAGCAAATGAGCAATCCGTGAAACTGCATGCCTTATCATGTCGTCGACGTTACCGACCACTCGATCACCCGCGCCGTAGTGCGCAGTTGGCAGGCCAAGATAGGCGCCGCAGAGAGCCATCGTCATGGCTTCCTCTCGATCCGCCGGCGCAAGCAGCCAGTCGGGCCGATTCCTGTCAACGACCTCGATCAGACTTTGCAACTGAGTCGCAGCCCCTTTGAGACGATCGGAGTCGTGGTCTGAATGAATGAGGCTGTCGATGCGGCCGATAATGGAAACCCCATCAGCCTCAACGTCCTTTATCGTGTGGCCATGAATTGGTGAGAGGTGGGCGCCGGTCACCACAATCTCAAGCTCAAGATCCGAATGATTCTGAACCGCGCGGAATATTGGTCGCTGAAGGAAATACTCCGAGCGAATCGCAGTGATACCCAGAACGCGGCGTTTCTTCATTGGTCCAGTGCCGTCCAGCTTCCCGCGGCGGCGATCATCTCGTCCGCTGTGTCCGGACAGTTCAAAAGCAGATCCAGAGTCGACAGATCGGGAACGAAACCCACGTTGGCGTGCGCCTGCGAATAGGTCAGGGGACTCCAACGCTGCACGTGCACCTCGCAACCGATCTTCGCGAAGTCCGTCACGTCTAAATAGGCCAGCGCTCCGCGTCCGGTAAGATAGTCGGTCGCGCTTAAAGCATTACAGATCGCTGCGACCAGCTTCGACGCTTCTCCTTCAATTCCTGCCAACGTCGACGCGCGAACTCGTTTTGTTTGAACATTCAACTTTTCAAGCATCCACTCAGTTGAGGCGATTGCGAGATCTGCCAGCGACGTGAACTCTCGTTCGAAAAAATTTTTCAACTCCTCGTGCCAACGATTGAAGCCAGGTGTGTGGCTATAGTTGGCTTGCAGCGTCTTCCAGTGTTTGCTCATTATGTTCGTATCTGCAATCTGGACTTCGTGAATCTTCTGTCCAAATGCGTGCTTGACGGGCACGGTCAACCATAGAGCAGCTTGCGAGGTTTTGATCTGATTTCGATTTTGCAACCCATTCTTTGTGAACTGCACTGTATCAAGGTAGACGAATATATCAGCCGCTATCACCTTATGCATATAAGGGGGCCACGGGAAATATTGCGGTTGATGAATGGCGACCTTCACTGCGTGACGGAGCGGTTCTGGAGCATAAGTGATGTGTGGTGTAGCAGTCGCTCAACGACGTATTCGGCGTCTGCATCGCGGAGCTGAGCATGCAGCGGCAAGCAGATGTGGCGTGATAACAACGCTTCTGATTTAGGTAACATCCCAGGTTTAGTGCCCATCATTTCGCGATATACAGGTTGCAGGTGAAGAGGTGGATCGTATGCCCAATCGATAAAAATCTTGTCCTCGGCTAGTCGATCTCGCAAGTCATTACGATCGACCTCAAAAGTCGGCACCGCCACATAACGCCAGTAACTCGGCTGACTTCCATTCTGAGCAAGAAGCGGAACAAACATCTCACTTTTGAGCAACAGTTCGTCGTAGATCTCAGCAACGCGTCGTCGGGCTGCCAGAAATTCCGGTAGACACCGCAATTGACTCACGCCCATCGCAGCTGCCGTTTCAGTGAAGCGATTATTTCGCCCCGGTTGAACGTAGCTTTCGACTGGGTTATCCATATCGCGCCCACGATTCTGAAGCGAGCGCGCCATCTCGGCGATGTCTTTGCGCGAGGTTACTAACATACCACCTTCACCCGTCGTCATGATCTTGGTCGGATAAAACGAAAAGCAACCCGCATCAGCGAGGCTGCCTGCGCGTTTACCGTTGAGTTCAGCTCCGGGTGCGTGAGCGGCGTCCTCAATGACGAACCGTCCCGCCGCGTGCATTTCTTGAACGAAGGGTGGAAGGTCGGGTGAAATAAAACCGCCGAAGTGGACAACAATCGCTCCCCTAGTTTTGTTTGTGATTCTCGTACGGGCATCGTTGAAGTCCATCGAAAAGGTTTCCGGCGAAACTTCCGTAAACACCGGTGTGGCCCCAACCAGTGAAACCACCATCCCTGTGGCGATGAAAGTTTCTACAGGAACAAGAACCTCATCGCCGTCGCCAACTCCCAGCGCTCGTAAAGCTGCTTCCATGGCGGAGGTGCAACTCGGAAACGCTACGCCAAAGGGCGTTCCGCAATAAGCGGCAAACTGTTGCTCAAAATTCTTTACGCGGGGACCCATCGCGAGCATTCCATTTAGAATCTCGCCGAGTTCGCGTGCCAGCCATTCCTGCTCTTGAGGGGGAAAATACGGTAGGGCAGTCGTCAGCGGATGTGCCGGATCATGTTCGTAACTCATCTCGGTATCTCTTCAGCGATTCTCTCAATTCAGTTGGACGAAAGCCAATAAGTTTTTCAGCCTTCGAGATGTCGGCGTAAAGGTCAGGTTGAGATGCCGCTTTTGCTACCAGTACGATTTCGCTCGTGCTCTCGAAGACGTCGACCACCGTTGTTGCGAACTCAAGAGTCCGAATCGCTCGACCGCAACCAAGGTTCATCACGCAAACTCTTTCGCTCAGGCGAGATTTCATCGCCACTTGGATTGCCGCGACGACGTCACTCACGTGCAAGGCGTCTCGAATTACTTTGCCTTCAGAAAAAAGTTCGAGAGGCCGGTTGGTCATAGCAGTCCGAGCAAGTCCATCAATAAAACTGTCCGCCTGACCCGCACCGTACAAACTCGGCAACCGTAGTATCAGCACCTGCGAGCCGTAAACATTTTCGACGACCTGTTCACCGAGTCTTTTGCTCATAGCGTAGTGGGTAGATGCCGTGGCAGGGTTCTCTTCGTTGACGGGGAGCGGATTGTTGTGATGATAAACACTAAGGGTTGAGAGGTGGATTACTCGTTGTGGCGGTGAAGATTGAAGCCCTTCGATGAGATGCACAGTCGCCACTGAATTTGCGCGGACGAATTCTGCGAGCGTTCCCGAACCTGGTTGTCGAGAGGCGGCATTAATTACAACTTCAGGAGGTCCTAATTTTTCAATTGCTGCTTTTATTCGATCAACCGAATCGCTTGTCGCGAGATCGACCGTAATGGATTCCGATGCCAAAGGAGCGTGACGTCGCGACAAACTTACAACCTCGTGACCTTCCTGTTTCAGCGCGGTAGTTAATCTCGTACCGACAAAACCCGCCCCACCCGTAATCCAAATTTTCATGAGTTAGTCGACTCTTCGCTGAGGCACTGTTAGTTGAACATCTCACGATCCAGAAGTTCGCCTTCACGAATATCTCTGAGCGCGGTTTTGCCAATTACTGAAGCCAGTTCGGAGGGGGGCATACCGGTTCCGGGTCGTTTCAAGGCAATCATCTCGCGAGCAAGGCGGGAACCCGAGGAGATGTTTTGAGCAGCCGTTAAGCTGCGTCGCGCGATCCTGGCAGTGGCAATCTCACTTGGTGCTGGTCGCTTCTTTCCGTCACCAAGCGCTAGCTCGACTTTGCGAATTCCCTCGACCAGCAAAACCAATTCGTTAGGTGTGAGTGACGCCTGATGGTCTGGACCAGGAAGATTACGATCAATCGTAAAATGTTTCTCAACGATACAGGCTCCTAAGGCGACTGCCGCCAGGGATATGTCGATGCCTTGCGAATGATCAGAAAATCCGACTGGAATCTGAAATCGTTCTTCCATCGTTCTCATCGCTCGAAGATTGATCTCCTTAGGATCAGCCGGATAGTTGGACACGCAATGCAGCAGCGCTAAACGATCGCAACCCGAATGTTGCATCGCGGTCACCGCTGATTCGACTTCTTCCAGGTCTGACATTCCGGTCGAAAGAATAACTGGTTTGCCTTTTCTCGCAATGTGCTCGAGTAAGGGGAGGTTCGTGAGATCGCCGGAACTGATCTTGAATGCCGCAACACCAAGCTCCTCCAGAAAGTCAGCGGCGTCTTCGTCAAACGGAGTGGAGAGAAACATCAAGTTTGCTTTCGCACAGTAGGCCTTCAACTCGTAGTGCGCACCTTCCGACAGCTCTAGCCTACGCAGCATTTCGAATTGCGACTCCTCATTGCCGGTTGTGCGTAACTGATACTCGGCCTTCGGGGCCTCCCGCGTAACCACAGCGTCAGCTTTGAAAGTCTGAAACTTTACTGCGTCTGCACCGGCTCTTGCGGCCTTGTCGATCAACTGTTTGGCGAGATCAATATCTCCGTTGTGATTTACACCAGCCTCCGCAATTACAAAGACGCGACGATCTCTTCCTATGCGATGATCGCCAATGTCGAAGCTGTTCTGTAATTCGTTATTCATTCTTGGGGCAGGGAATACACAGCGGGACGTCGATCAGCCAGAAAGGGAAATCTTGCTCGGATTTGATCAACCATGCTCACGTCGATTTCTGCAGTAATCAAAGCTTCAGTTTCTTGGCCTTCCACAATAATCTCGCCCCACGGATCGACAACGAGCGAGTGTCCGAAGAACACATTGTTACTTGCCGTACCTACTGCATTGCACGCGACGACATAGGATTGATTTTCAATTGCTCGTGCTCGTAGAAGTGTGCGCCAGTGCTCCAGACGTGGGTGTGGCCACTCGGCGCAGATGAGAATTACGCGCGCACCAGAGACAGCGTACGAACGAAACAACTCGGGGAATCGCAGATCGTAGCAGATCGACAGGCCGGTCCTACCCCAGGGTAAATCCAGAACCACGGGTTCTTCTCCGGGAGAGAGAAACTTGGGTTCGTCTAATAATCCGAAGAGGTGGATCTTCCGGTATGACCCCAGCAGCTTTCCCTCTGGCGAATAGATCGTTTGCGTGTTGAAGTACTTATTGTCTTTTGCTTCGAGGATAGAGCTACAAAGATAAAGCTCAAATTCGCGAGCGAGGCCAGCAAGTTCGTTCGAGTCGCCGGTGATAGCTCGTCCTAACTGAGGGGCGTTTTGCAGATCATAACCAGTGGTCCAAAGTTCCGGAAGCAGTGCGAGATGGACGCCTTGTTGTTTGGCTTCCGTGAGAAGCCGTCTCGCACTTGAGAAGTTAGCGGCCGGGTTGCCAAGTGCGATCTCGATCTGACAAAGGGCAATTCGCAAAACGTCCATTCAGTTGAACTTTCTAAACACCGGCTTCACAACTGGACCAACGAGGAACTTGTCGACGCCATCTGCTAAAGCACGTCCATAGATATCAAATGCATGAGTGGCGGCTTCCAGTGTCTGTTCGACTTCCTTTTCTGTGTGGGAAAAGCTTGTGGCGATGTATGGAATCAACACTCCCTTGGTCGTCATCTCCTGGATGAACAGAGTCCGAAGCGGCATAGAGACTTGTTTGTCTCGATCCTTCGTAACGATCAACGGGCTGCATGGGTAACCAATGCACCTGATGTAATCGCCGACGCCCATTTCAGCGGCCAAGTTATTTAAACCATCCTGCAAGGCGCTACCAATCTTCCAAAGATGACTAACGACATCCTTGTCTCTCATCTCCTTGATTGTGGCGATGGAGGCAGCAAGAGAATGTGTTTCGCTTCCGTGGGTAGTTGAAAGCAGGAACACTTTTGGACGCGCGTGCTGAATCCCGCCAAGTTCCATCACTTCGCGTTTACCGGCGAGCACGGCTACTGAAAAGCCGTTGCCGATTGCTTTTCCAAAAGTGGAGATGTCGGGAACCACGTCGTAATAAGTTTGCGCGCCACGCAAGTGCCAACGAAATCCAGTGATCATCTCGTCGAGGACCAAAAGAGCGCCGTTGCGATGAGTCAGATCGCGAACCTGATGGAGGAAGTCGTCCTTGGGAGCGTCAATGGTCGCCGGCTCCATGATGACGGCAGCAATCTGGCCCGGATGTTCCGCGAACAACTTTTCGAGACTCTGAATATCGTTGTAGTGGAAGGCAAGACTCTGGTTCGTAACAACATCAGGTATACCGGCGTTGGGTGGCGTAGTACCAATAAACCAATCGTCAAAACTAAAGAATGGATGTTCGCGACAGAATGCAATGTAATCGCGGCCGGTGTGAGCGCGCGCTAGTCGAATCGCTGCTGACGTAACATTCGAACCATTCTTGGCAAACTTCACCATCTCGGCTGACGGTATAAGTTCCGTCATGATTTCTGCCAACTCGACCTCGACAGGAGATGGACGAAGAAAGTTCGTTCCTTTTTCTAACTGTTCGTAGACGGCTTTCAACACCGACGGATATCCGTGACCGAGTATCACCGAGCGCAAACCCATACCCCAGTCGAGAAACTTATTTCCATCTGCATCCCAAACTGTCGCGCCTTCACCCCGCTCGATGAAGCCCGGAAAATTGCTTGGGAATTGATCGTCGCCCTTGCTGTAGGTGTGTGCGCCACCGGGGATCAGTTCGTGAGCACGACGGGAGAGCTGTTTGGATTTCTCAAGTGAATGCATTTCTTTCATCGCGGTTTTCACTGTACCTTGACCTGAATGTGATTGTCCCAACTTTTCTCGACCGCGGATAGAAGATCAAGCATAGCTTTGTCTTCTTCGAGTGAGTAACTCCATTTCATTTTGCCTTCGCACGCAGCCACGAAGTCACGCATTTCTTCAATGTACATGTTTTCTGCGGTTATATAGCCCGGTTCTATTATGCGTTCAGGCTCGGGGATTGTTTCCCAGTCTCGCGTGTCGACACGAAAGACTCGCACTTGGTTTAGCATTGCGTCCCACTCGATCGTCGCTTTCTCGCTACACAGTCTAAACGATCGCACTGGTGCGCGGGCGATGACATCAACAAGCAGATGACCGAGAAGACCTGAACGAAACTGGAGCAACACTTGATAGGCATCGTCGATGTCAACATCGAGACTTGAAAGTTTTCCTCGCATTCCGGTCACAAACTCCACTGGTCCTAGTAACCAGGTAAGCCAGGAGAGTTCAAACGGAACGATTTCGCGACAGGCGCCGGTGTGCCGTTTTGCCACGTAGAACGATCGGTAGTCTTCCCACGGGTGCCAGTCGGGTAACCACAACCCGGATTGATAAGTGAGTAATAGCGGTTTGCCAAACTCTTCGCTGCGAACGATGTCTCTGATTACCTGAATTGACGGATGAAAACGCATAGTGCAGGAAGGAGCTGCAACAAGGTTCGGCTTGTCGGACGACATGGCAATTAATTCATCCATCTCATCGTCGACAACACTCGCCTCCGAAAAGAAGTGTCGATCGTTGGCGATTGCCAGCTTCGCATACTTAACATGCAGATCGGGCGGAGTGGAGATGATCAGTGCATCCGGCCTGAAAACATCAATTGCCTCGTCGAAGTTGCCAAATGTTTGGGTTGAATACTTTGCTGTCGCTTCTTCGCGACGGTCTTCACGAGGATCGAAGCCGGCGAGTTCGCCAGCCTTGAGATACTGCAGATTACGAATGCGGCGCTTTCCCATCGAGCCCAGTCCAACTACCAGAAAACGCATGTGTGCTCCTCAAAAGTCAGTTCGTTAGAAATCGTCGAGCTTGAAAATTATGTCTTATCGAAGACTAGCGGGCAGTTGGCTATTGAAGTGCGCCCAATAAGTCTCATCCAGACCAGAGTTGATCTTTCTGATGTCAGGACGGCTGACAATCAATCCGATTGCATCTCGCAGTCTCACGGGATTTCCCGGGCTATACAGTTCGGCAAAAACTGCCTTGAAAAACTCAAAGTCTTCTTTGTAATCGAGGGTCATCCTAATTTCGGGATGGCGCAATTCTTCATCGTCGATTACCAGCGTCTTCTGCTTAAACTTGGCAGGATCAGTAAAAAAATTGCTCCAGCCGGTTGCAGTGTCCGAGGCTTCTTTTGACGCGCAAACCTTGAACAGGGCGTCAGCACTGATTCCAACCGGAGCCCCACCAAAAGGCAGTCCTTCACATTTCACGAAGTCTGCGCTTGATTCGAGCAACAGTTCCGCTACCTGATCGACTTGTTCCGCATCAACGAGAATGTCGTCACCATCCACGTTGACGATGAAATCAACTTCAGTCTCCAATGCAGCTTGATGATATCGCTCGAGCAGATCGTCTTTGCTACCGCGGACCAGACGGATACCACAATCTTCAGCGACCTTCATCAGAGGATCGTCACTCGACTCTTTAGTCGTGCAAATAACGATCTCGTCTGGAAGTTTGGCAAGCTGCAGTCGTTCGACAAGGTGAACAATTGCCGGTTTACCCATAAGGTCCAATAACGCCTTGCCGGGCAACCTGGTAGACCCGAGACGCACCGGTATAAAGACCGCAGTCTTTCTTTGCAAGCTTCTCCCTCCGGGTGAACACTAGCTACACCTGAGAATCGTGACGACATGTTTTACCAAAACAATGGCGCAGAACGAAACTCACAACAAACTGAAATCAAACCTGGATCGTCAACAGGAACGAACTCGGAAGGATCTCGAGACAGATTGTTGGGTTGGAACAACTACATCATCGGAACAGGATCAATTGCCTGGAGATATTTTATGGCAGGCCTAATCGCTTTTGGTCGTTTCCCAGTCTAGTACAGGTTGCAGAATGCCTGGACGCTTGATGCCATTGACTGAACCAGGGGTTCCCGTATCCACAACATTAAAGATCAGGGTTTCAACGTCGTCATAAACAGCTCCACTCATCGCATTGGCGACAGCAACCCGCACAGTGTATCTCCCCACGTTCAACCAACGTGCTGGTATCACGACACTCGTTTTATAGAGGCCCGGCAAACGCGTCGCGAGTAGTTCCGTATGCTTATCAAAATCAGCGGATGTGAAAGCGCAAGTGCCATCGACGGTGAATACCATGATGCCCACACTAGTGCCTGACACTGGTTGATTCACCTCATACTCGAATTCAAAACGAAAGTTCTCATCGTAGCGAACGTCGCTACTGATTTCGTCGGTACTCGAAACCAACGCGATACGCAGAAGATTAATGGGCTTCTCCGGCGCGCGTGGTTGAGTGTATTCGGGTCGCTGGACCAAGCTACTCGTCATGTAGGCCTGAACGACGTTTGCGGTTGGCCCGGAGTCAATCAGTCTTCCCTGGTCCAACAGCATACAGCGACTACAAAGTCTGCTAATTGCGCCGATGTTATGACTTACGAATAGAACAGTTCGACCGTGCGTTGAGACATCCTGCATCTTGTTGAGACACTTTTGTTGAAACGCGTAATCGCCTACTGCCAAAACTTCATCAACGATCAATATCTCGGGTTCCAAATGCGCGGCGACGGCAAATGCCAGTCGCACGTACATGCCGCTGCTGTACCGTTTCACCGGCGTGTCAATGAACTTCTCGATTTCAGCAAACGCGATGATCTCATCGAACTTCGACTCGATCTCTGTCTTGCTCATCCCCAGGATCGAACCGTTAAGAAAAATGTTTTCGCGACCTGTTAGTTCAGGATGAAAACCCGTTCCAACCTCCAGCAAACTCGCCACGCGTCCGAAGAGTTGTACGCGCCCGATTGTAGGGTGGGTGATGCGCGAAAGAATTTTGAGCAGCGTTGATTTGCCGGCGCCGTTACGTCCAATAATGCCGACAATCTCGCCCGCTTGTATTTCGAAAGAAACGTCGCGGAGTGCCCAGATAGTCGGATCCGATCCATTCCGTCGCAGCGATCGCAAAGGCGCTTTCAAAGTGTCCATAACGACTTCGCGGATGGTCGAGTAGGGTGCAGTGTCGACACCGAGCCGGTACTGCTTTCCTAAATTGTCGACCTTAATGATCGAGTTGAGTTCCATGAACAAACTTACTGAAGCAGCTCAAACGATATCGGCGAAACGTCGCTCGACGCGACTGAAGCTGAAGCCGGCATAGATTAACGAGAGCAGGGTGAGCACTGCGGAGATAGATAGTGACGTCCAGTTGAATGGTCGTCCGAACAGCGCTGATCGAAAGGCTTCGATGATTCCCGTCAAGGGGTTGAGACTAAAGAGCCAGTGGTACTTCGGCGGTAAAATTTCGGTCGGGTAAATAATCGGCGAAATAAACATCCAGAGCTGGATAGCAAATGGTAGAGCGAAACGAATATCGCGATACTTCACATTCAATGCGGAGAGCCACATGCCGACACCGGTTGCCAGAACCGTTATGAGCAAAACCAGTACGGGAATCATCAGTAAGTTGAGCGTTAACGGCGTCTGGTAGTAAAGCATCAAGACGACAAGCATCACAAAGCCGATTGCGAAGTCGATAAGACCGGCGGCGACCGCGGCCGTCGGCACGATGAGACGCGGAAAATAAACTTTTGTGATGAGATTCGCGTTGCCGACGAGACTGTTGCCGCTTGCAGTCAGGGCGTTAGAAAAGAAGGTCCACGGCAAGAGACCGGCGTAAGCGAACAGCGGATAGGGTAGGCCCCCGGTGCGGCTCTCCATTCCACCCAAACGACCAAAAAACAAACTGAAGATGATCATCGTGAAGAGCGGCTGAATGACGGCCCACGCGACGCCCAGGAATGTTTGTTTGTAACGGACTTTTACGTCGCGCCAGGTTAGAAAATACATAAGCTCGCGATAGGCCCACAGTTCACTTAGATCAAGGGCCTTCCAGGAGTTGCGCGGCTCGATAACCACGATCGGTTCAGACGGCAAGTGTGTGATTGGAGCAGAGCTCATCGAGGTTAGTGATGAATTAGGAATTTGAATACGTGAGTTGCAGTCTAGACAGGCTGCGAAAGCCGGTCAAGCGAGCGTTAGAACAGATGGTATCCTGGTTTGTGATTCCAAAGAGTCAACTCTCTTGAAGGGACATAATCTGTTCGAACATATATTCAGCCTGAGTCTCCGACAAGTGTGGCCCAATCGGAACACTCAACACCTCGTTCGGCGCCGCTTTTAGATCAAGAAAAGGGACTTTCATCTAAACAATCGGTTGAGAGCGGTTTAATCTTTGTAATCTGGATAATCCCGGTCGCGAGGCAGCATTATTAGCTCTTCAGCCTCGGGCCATTTGATGTTGAATGCGGGGTCATTCCAGCGAATGCCGTAAGAACTTCCCGGCGCATACGGTTTTGTAACCTCATAAAAGACCTCGCAATCGTCCTCTAACGTTTGGAACCCGTGAACGAATCCTTCCGGAACGAACAACATGTGGCGATTTTCCTGCGACAACTCGACACCAAACCACTGTTTGTAGGTTGGCGATTCTCGCCGGAGATCCACGGCCACGTCGTAGACCGATCCGCGAGTGCAGCGGACCAGTTTCCCTTGACCGTGAGGGAAACTCTGATAATGCAGTCCCCGTAGTGTGTTCTTCTTTCGGTTGAAGGAGAGATTGGCCTCGACGAAGTGGACCTGTAATCCCTGTGAGGCAAATTCTGACGCAGACCATGCCCGTGCAAAGAACCCGCGGTCGTCTTCGAATCGTTCCGGTTCAATTATGAAGCAGTCTTGAAGTTTGGTTTCTTTTAGTAACATTGGGTTACGCTGAATAAGTGTTCCTGAGGGATCGTTTTAAGTGATCCCAATACACTTTAGCGATCAACTCTACGTCCGGCGCATCAACCCTGCGCAAGCGTCTCCACGTATGCTGAACAGATTCGGTCAGCCAGTAAGCAAACATGTTGCTCATTAACCGGCCGCGACTCAAAGCATTTTTCTGGAAGAGATAGTGTGCTTCCAATTGAACGCGAATCTTTTCGAGGTTAGTCCAGCGTTGGTGCGAACTCCAACCGCCCTGGTGAAAAACAGTCGCTTCGGGCTGAAATGTCAGGAGCCAACCAGCCTGTGTAATTCTTAGACACCAGTCGTGATCCTCTCCGTACATGTGATACCGCTCGTCAAAGCCACCCACTGTTTCAATGACCTCTCTTCTTACGAGTATCGCGGCACCACCCAGCATTGGTACGGTCCTTTTGTGATTATGCTCCCAGTGACCGCCCAGTAAGAGTTCGCCTCGAAAACGCCGCGGTAACATCAAGTATAGTTTCAAACTCGAAAGGAAAATCTCCCACGCAGCAGGAGGATTGCGCCACACACTTATTTGCAAGGAGCCATCCGGATTGAGAATCCTGGGCCCGGCTGCGCCGACTCGAGAATCTGAACGAACTGTTTCAATCAACCGGTCGATGCTTCCGGCGGTGACTTGAGTGTCGGGATTAAGCACCAAGACCAGAGGTGAGTTAGTGGCCTTAAAAGCCTGATTATTCGCAGCGCCAAAGCCGCGGTTCTGATCGTTCTGAATGATCCGTAAACGCCCCAGTTGTTCCAGCGTTTTCCCCCTGGTCCCCGACCGTAACTGCGCGATGCTGTCATCAGTCGACGCGTTGTCGACGACAACGATTTCGTATTCGACCGAGGGATGGTAGGCCACGATCGTGTCGACGGCCTGCGAAAGAAGTGCACCGGCGTTCCAGTTAACGAAGATAATTGAAAGCTCGACTGCCAACGTCGTGTAATGTATCCCTCTGAATCAGTTTTGGTTTCACGCCAAAAGATCTTTAAGAGCGCTGGAAAGACCCTTTGAGTAGATGGAATAGCGTTTATTCGCGAGTTCACGAAAGAGATGCGGTAGGGGTCTAACTTTGCTCCTTGGCAAGCCCTCGCGCATGCGAAGATACCGATTCGCGCGTCTCTGTGCATCCTCAGTTTCTTTGCTGAAAGCTCTAACTCTTGTTTTGCGATATTACTGCAGGTCCTTCAAAACGGTCTGTAGGTTTTGCTCCAGCCGATCGACAGCCGCCTTGACAGACCATCGCTCCGCCACCAATTGCGCGCCCTTGTTTCCCAATCGGGCGGCCTCATCTGGATGCATGCGCAAGTATTCAATCGCTTCTGCTACAGCTTGGGCCTTGTGCTCCACCAGCAATCCGTTTACGCCGTGCTGGATCGTTTCTCTTACACCGCCTTCGGCGACCGCCACGACAGGCAAACCGCAGGCATTTGCCTCCAACGGCGCGAAACCAAATGGCTCCAGGCGGGGGGTGTAAACCATCATCAGCGCCCGGCACAACGTATCTACAAGCGCGTCGTCATCGAGGCGAATTAACGGAGTGAAATCGACTTCGCTTGCGTTGGCAAGCTGATCGAGCTCCGCCAGATACTCCGTGTCAACAACGTCTCCTATCCACAGCAACCGGGGCCGCGGCGGTTTCAGTTGCGCCAATGCCTCGATCACCAACCGCAGGTTTTTGCGTGGGGCGATCGCCCCCACACCCACAACATAGTTTTCTTTAGGTGCGGGGCGCCGCACAAATTTCTCGGTGTCAACGCCGAGATAACAGACTGTGGCGTCGAGACCGTAGATGCTAAGTACCGTTTCCCGGCTGAAGTGTGAATTGACCAGGATCTTTTTAAACGCACGCATGTTGAGCCATTCTGCTCGCGCCTGAAACCGATAACCGCGCACTCTAAGAGCAGCGCGAAGAGAACGGTGAAGCGCCGCGGGGGTCCACGCGGGTTCATTAGTTGAGCGGTTATCGCCGGCCCAGATCAGCATAGGTTGGGCCTCGTAGAGCCAGCGCGAGGGCTCTTGTAAGAAGAGCACCCCGGGTAGCCGAACGTAGCGCCCGATAGAACTCACCGCCATTTCAAGTGAAGTATTCGCAAACAAGAGATCGAACTCGCGAGCATTGATCTCCTCAGCAGAGCGACGCGCATATTCGTCCACTTCAGTAACCCGCCGCATATTGTAAGTACGCAGGGTGAACACGTCCTTCGTTTTACGTCTCCAGCCATTGGCGCATGGCACGGAGGGAACGATGTGCTCAGGAATGAGATCGCTTAATGGCAGGTAAGTCTGATCAGCAGTGGGTGGACACCAAGACTCCACGGTGTGGCCACGCGCAAGGAGCCCACGGACATGGTCGTAGAGGGCCCGCTTGGCGCCTCCGCTCGGCAAATTGTGCCACACAGCAATTCGCATTCATGTTTCCTATCCGTCGCACACTATGTCGTGGGTGGGCTCGTCGTTGTATTGTTTGAGGCGCGAAGTTCCGACCTAGCCTCTCTTTATGCCGACGACAAGATCCTGATAACTTAAATGATGCTCTCGTCCACACCACGAGCCATAGGGAATAGGCTGCCTGACTTCCAACCCCACCCGTCGGTAAAGGTCGAACACAAAATCCTCCTCGTAGCCGATCGCCAACTCCGGTTGCGATTCAGACACCGCCCTGGCCCGTCCGAACTTATATTTCAGGTCCTTAGAGCTAACCCCAGCCTCGATGAGCGTCTGTGATTCATCATTAATTAGAAAAAATGAGATCAGGCACCGCCCTCCCTTTTTTAAGACCCGTGATATCTCGCTAAGATAATTCTCTACTTCATCCGGCATCATGTGGGTGAAGACAGAATTCAGCACTACGAAATCGAACTGTTGGTCAGGAATCGGAAACTTGTACTCCGCAGCCTTACAGGTTCCCTGGGGATTGTAGAGCTCGTTGTAAACATCAATCTCCTGGAATTTGAAATTGGGAAAGGCAGCGTATTTTTCTTGGCACCAATCGACGCCGCTCTTAACAATCTCCATCCCCAAATAACTGCCCGGCTCAGTCAGGTAACCTAGAAGCGGTAGAGTTTTCCTGCCGGTTCCTGAACCAATGTCGAGTATTGCTTCGTGTGGGCCAAGACCGCAGAGTTCAATGTAATACTTTAGACACTCTGCTCCGTTCTCCTTAAACTCTTTATATCCCGCAGGCCCGTCATACATCAGGCTTAGAGGGGGAACGAATGCGGCCTCACGACCGAATAATTTGACAGTGGCGTACTTGTGTTGAAGCTTCCACCAGGCACTCCCGAGTGCCGGTCTGAGTGTAGCGGGAACAAGTTCTTTGATAAACGTTCGCATGAATTGTCTTGGACAGGTCCGCCCCGTTAGCGATCTCACCGGTGAAGTTTCATCGACTGATTTGGCACGTCAGCGGCCCGGTGTCGTTTGTTCCCACTGCGCCTTGAGTTATTCGGAAACAGCCTCTTGCAACGAACGTTCGATAGTGTCTACCATCTGCTCAAGCTGAAATCTCTGCTCGACTGTTAATCTGCCTCTGCGTCGGATTTCCTCGAAGAGTTGCTCGTTGGTAAATAGCCTCGAGACGCTTGCCGCGCACTCATTAGCATTTTCCTTTGGAAAGACCAGCGCATTGACGTCATGCTGCAATATCTCGTTGCTACCGCCACTCGGAGTTCCCACGACGGCCAGACCCGACGCCATTGCCTCCAGCACTGTGATACTGAAGGGTTCATCCCAAATGGAAGGAAAAACGAGGACGTCATGTTCCTGATAGATAGCTGGTAGTCGCTCGCGTGGTACTAGCCCAATGAAGCGGACATGTTCTTCCAATGAGGACGACGACACGATTTGCCGGAGATGGGCTGCATACTCCGGCACAATGCTCCCACCGGCGATTGTGAGCGTTGCCGCTTTGTGGCCGGATTGCACCAGCAGCTTCAGCGCTTCAATAGCTGTATGAACCCCTTTGTGCGGCGCTATTTGTCCAACGTACAGCAGCCGTTGCAAGCACTTCGAGGTTTGCCGATACTGAAACTTTTGCGGATCTACGCCCCAGTGAATCACCTTCGCGTCGGAAATCGGCTTTCCCTTACTGAGCGCCTGGCGCTTAAGGCACTCACTGGCGAATTGGACATTGCTTAAGTCGGGAGAGGATGGGCGGTGCACCAGGTTCAAAAGGCTCAGCAGTGACAGCACCGCTCTCCAAGGAAGGCGTCGATGGAGGTCCACCGGCTGTTTTTGCCACACGCTGTAACCAGAGTCCGTCTCCCACTCGGCGAGCCAATAGTCTGAGACGAAAAAGCAAACAGGCAATCCCAACCGTTGGGAGACGGACACGAGGGACAATGAAATCCCTACCGGATTCCAGACATAGATCAAATCTGGATGAAAATCACTACAGATCTTCCTGAAGGCCCGCAGGTTGGCCATCTCCTTATTGAGGACAGCCGCTAAACCTCCGAGAGAGTTTGGAGTCCACCAATCTCCAATTCTCAGCCGGCGATGCACTACCCCGTCGTCCTGCGGCTTCTCGACATTGTAAGTACTTGTTAGGACTCGAACCTGGTGTCCGCGGCCTCTGAGTGCTTCGACTACGTCTCTGCACCCCAGCTCATAACCGCCTATGAAGTGCGGTGGGTAGTAGTTGCTCACGACACAAATCTTAAGACCGCCTGTCGTGGTCGGGCTCGCTGTCGACATAAATTGCGAAACGTGTCCCTGTGATACCGAAAATGCGGCGCGTCTTCTGGAACTCATTCAAGAAGTGCGTTACACCGGCGCACTCCGCGTGACACTCAAGCCAACGATAATCGTCCCATATGATCACTCCGCCTGGCCGCAACAGTTTGAAAGCCTTTTCCGTATCGGACTTGACGCAATCATAGTTGTGATTTGCGTCGACGAGCACGAGATCCATTCTGCCGAGGAAGGGCGCGTAGTCAAACGTCAATGAGTTACCGTAGAGCTGGCGAATTTTCGAGCCGTATTGCGTGTTTCGGTACGCCGAGCCGACCGTTTCAGAAGGCTCGAGATCGAGCGTCAGAATTTCAGACTGTTCGGGTACATTGATCGCCATCACCAAAGCGGAAGAGCCAGTGTATGTGCCGATTTCGAATACACAGCTCGGACGATTATGTCGGCAAATAGCCGCAAGCGTCAGCAGTTCGACCAAAGGGACAACCATGTCGCGCGGTCGGTAGAGTTCGCTCACTGGCACACTCACAAGCACTGAGTCGATGCCCGCAAACAATTCATTCAGAGTCCGTGAGGGCAAAGTGAATTGCACATCACCAATCTCAACCCCAACTCCGTTTTGTGGTCCCACAACGGTCCGACTATATTCGCGTCCATACCGAACGCCCCTGTACATATCCAGCAGAACAGGAGGGAGTAGCGGTTTTATCCGGCCTTTCCACGAACTCTTAAACGGCTCCATCGTGCTCTCCAAAACGATAGCATGGACTTATAACTTTGTGGGACCGGTGAATCAAGCCGTGGAGACTAATCAGAAATGCGGGTCAGGTAACCGTGAGCGAAACCTGACGGGATGAAGAAGCTCGAACGATTCTTAGGCAGTCAACTCCAGCGACCCACTGCTTGAACGTCGGCGATTCAGAACGCAAATCAATTCCGCGCTGGGATAAATGGCGCTTTCCGTTAGATGTTTCCCTGCGGTATTCTCTGCATCCGCCATGCAAGCTTCTGCGTCACTAAAATACATGCCGCAGCTCGACACGTTACGAGCCCTGGCAGTATTGGCTGTTATGGTCCACCATTTTTTGCCGGTCGAGCGTTACATTCCTCCTGATTACATTACGCTTGGTTTGCTCGCTGTCCGCTTATTCTTTGTGTTAAGCGGATTTCTGATTACGGGAATCCTTCTGGACTATCGAAGTGACGAGAAGCGTAACGCACTGCGGCGGTTCTATCTGCGGCGCGTACTGCGCATCTTTCCAATCTACTATCTGACGCTCTTTATTGCTTTGGCTCTCCAAGTGCGGTCTATCCAGGATGGAAGTCTCTGGCACCTGACGTATCTAAGCAATTACATTTTTCCATTTCATCCAGAGTGGATGGGTCCCGCCAGCCATTTCTGGACTCTAGCTGTTGAAGAACAGTTCTATTTTGTCTGGCCCTTCATTTTGCTTTTCGTGCCGCGAAAACATCTGTCTAAGACGATCATCGGAACAATTGTTTTAGGCGTGGCCTTCAGAGGTTTCGTTCTCTTGTTAAGGATGTCGCCCGATGTTGCGGGAGTCTTCACGTTCGGTACTCTCGACTCACTCGGCGGCGGAGCCCTTCTGGCATTGTTTCATTATGATGAACGACTTCGCCCTCGCTTGCCGGCTCTTATGAAATCGTTCGTGATTGCCGGCCTTGCGATCGTCACTTTATGCACAGTTCTGTACGCTTACAACATTGGGTTCAGAATAGTCCACACACTGTTGTGTCTCGGTGTCTCGCTACTTTTTGTCGTGTTAATCGAAAAAACTGCGCGCGGTTTTACAGGGAAAGCAAAGAATGTAATGGAAAACCCAGCCGTTATTTACGTTGGCAAGATAAGTTATGGTCTCTACGTCTATCACAACTTTATGCTGGCGATAGTGCTCTATTACTTACTACAGCGAACAGCCGCTCCCGACTATCGGCTTGTTGCTCTTCTTGCGACCGTCGGGACCTTTTCGGCCGCGATAGTTTCATGGCACTTAATTGAGAGGCCACTCACGCAGTTGAAGAATAGATTTAGTTTTAACTTTCCGAAGGCTCGCGTTGCGCCAGATGGCGATGCAGTCTCGGCCTCGTGAGAAAAAGCTTCAGCTGGCAAGCCGGAGTCAACGGTCGGCTCGCTTAAACACACCATACAGCCGCGGCGCGTGAAGTCTCAGCCACAGACTGACGATTCCTTTGTGTCCACCTCGACTAGATCTTAAACCGCGCTTAACAGGAATAAGTGCAATACGGGGATGCCCCCTCTGTAGATAGAGTTCGGCGAGTTCAAAAAAAAGCCTCGTCTTCGCCTGCCGAATCGTGCCGCTGTATTTGAAATGAAAGTCGCGGTCAATGTTGTCGAGCATTTTGATGCTCGTCAGGATTTGATGAGATTTTCTTCTACGAGTCCACACGCCGCAGGCGTGGACGCGGTACGCGGCCATCACCTCGTCGATGTAGCCGATCGTTCCGTATTGCGCCTTGAGTATGTTGAGAGGCCAATCGCCGATCTTGGCAGTCAGAAACCAATCTGGAAGCTTGGGCATTGGTTCACGTCGGTACATTACCGAGCACGTGGGGATGAAGTTTCCCCAAAGGAGTTGTTCAAGATTGCTGATCTGTGGTTGGTCGTCGGGGCATAACTTCTGCGCAGGCTTCCCATTCTGATGGACAGCGATCACGTTGTGAAAGCAGATCGCGGACTCAGGATGCGTCTCCAAAAAATCAACCTGCTTCTGCAGTTTTAATGGATCGGTCCAGTAATCGTCTCCATCTAATAAAGCGATATATTCACCACGACACGCTTCTAGTGTCGTAATGAAGTTGAACTTCCCACCGAGGCCTCGGCGCCGCTGACGTTCCGCCCTCTCACGATCCTGAAACAAAACGCGAACTTTGTCGGGATGACGGTTAGCGTAATCAATAGCGATCTCTGCGGTTCCGTCTGTCGAGCCGTCTTCACCAATTATGAGTTCATAATCGAAATTCACTTGCTGCATCAACACGCTATCTATCGCCTGATGCAGATAAGACACTTGGTTGTAAGCCAACAAGGGGATGCTGACTTTCATTCGTGTCTGCCAATCACACTGTCTTTATTGTTCAATTTTTGCCGCGCTCAATTCAACGGGACGGTTGAAGGGTGCTTGAGCGGTTCTCAAGCGCTCTTGGAGTTGCTTTGGGTGTGCCAGTGCAATTGCGATGATATCGCAAATAACAGTGATGTCTTGCGAGCACACAGCGGTGCCAGTTGGCAAGACTATAACTCGCTTACTTTTTTCTTCGGTGATCGGAAGCGTCAATCCGGCATTTGGATAATCAGTCAAGTACGGTTCCATACGATGGCACCCCGGATAAAAATAACGGCGCGCGATCACATTGTCC
>JBKPMX010000042.1:0-16234 GCA_046765655.1 Acidobacteriota bacterium | reverse complement strand
CTTCTACAACCTCGCACGAAAGAGACCCAATGTCTTTAAGTGGATGGTGGCAAGGGGGGTGCGCAAACATCTAGGCGATCAATTTGATTCGAAGCACTTCACGCCACCATACAATCCGTGGGACCAACGACTGTGCATCGCGCCCGACGCCGACATATTCCGCTCGATGCGGGAGGGTCGCGTGTCGGTCGTTACTGATCACATCGAGACGTTCAAGCAAAATGGCGTGTTACTGAAGTCGGGCCGGGCGTTAGACGCCGACATCATCATCACAGCGACCGGACTGCAAATGAAACTCATAAGCGGCATGCAACTCATCGTCGATGGAGAGCCTGTGAACTTCCCGAAGACGCTCGTCTACAAAGGCATGATGTTCAGCGATGTGCCCAATCTTGCGTTTGCAATCGGCTACACGAACGCGTCCTGGACGTTGAAATGTGATTTAACTTCTGAGTACGTGTGTAGGCTGCTGAACTACATGGACCAGCACGGATTCGCAGTGTGCACGCCGCGTGTGAATGACCCAAACATCAAACAGGAACCGGTAATCGACTTCAACTCCGGATACGTGCTGCGCGCATTGCACAGCCTTCCAAGTCAGGGATCGAAGCCGCCTTGGCGCCTGCATCAGAACTACATGAAAGATCTTTCAATGATGCGTTATGGACGCGTCGACGACGGCACCATGGAGTTCAAGGGGTAGCTTTGATCGGATTACAAATTTTCATGAAAAAGTAGCGAAGATGGTTCCCGATACTTCCCGTCAGCCGGAGCGTCTTTCATCCCTCATCCCTCATCGTTGTTGTATGATGGTCCAGCGATGAAACACTTGGCGCTCCCCCAACTACTTCTCCTGCTTCTGTCCTTTACCGTCGCCGCTCAATCAACAACTCAAGAAAGCAAACCGCTCTTTCCGAGCGATCTCAATTCAAAGGTGACGGGAACTAACACGACGTATCTAGAACTGCTGCGCCGAGTCATTCCGGACCTGGAAACCAACCCGAAGGATGCGGATATCGGAATGGGCCATAAGACCATTCCAATCAAACACCTCTCAGACAACAGTGCTGCCGAAGCTCTCGAAGGCGACATCAAACTCGAGACGTTCGTGCCGCAATGGATCAAAAGCGACGGGCGGCGCGTGCTCCTATTGGATATCGACTTGTCAGCGGAGGCCGCGAACCAGGGCACACCTTACGAGGGAGAGAGCAATCTGTTGGCCGCCTTCGTAATCGAACCGTCGGTTAAGTTGCTGGCCACGATTGATATGAAGACCGATCGGTTCTCCGGATTTTGGGAAGAGGGCCGCGTGTTCCATCTGACGGCGCAGAGCGATGCGTTTGTCGTGGATAGCTCGCATTCGAATGCCGGAGAGAGTTACGAAGACATCACCGTGTTGTTCCTGAACCGCGATCGATTCGAGACGATCACAAATATATTCATTCTCAACACGCAGGGTTGTGGAGCGACGTTTACAGAGACACCTTCATTTCGTGCGCAGCCCGGCAGTACGAAATATCCAAACGTTCTCGTGACTGTGAAGGTAAAGAAAGAAGCGGATCCACCAGAGTGCGATCGCCGCACGGGCGTCTGGATGAAAACATATCAAGCCGTATATCAGTGGAACGCTGCAAAAGGTGAGTATCGAACCACGTCGCCGCAGTTGCGCGCGTTAGATCGATTCAATCGCCATCGAATGTGAAGCCGACAGGTCATGGCGAAGTTGTGCTTTCTAGGATCACATGACGAACGCGCCGTTCATAACAGTCATCACTCAAGCTAAACAGGAAGAATTCAAGTAGGGTCAGTGCAAGTGAGGAAGGGCGGTTCACCCCCGCTCAAGGTCCATGATCATTCAACCTTGAATGAAAAGTTCAACGTACATAACAGAGAGCACTCAACTTCATTAGCGCCACTCAACTTAAGTAAGGTGCAGGTCAGGAAGGGCGGTTCACCCCCGCTGAGATCCATAACCACTCAACTACAACCAAGACAACTTGAACTGTGTTGATGATGGTGAGTGGTGATGCAACATGAGCGGGGGTGAACCGCCCTTCCTAACCTGCAAATTGTCCTCTTGAGCTGTTTCAATGGAGATTGAGTGATCAATGTTATGTACCTTGCGCAGTGTCACCCCTCGGGGAATACGAATCCGGAAACTCGCAATCCGAAATCAAATCCGTTCTACCTCCATTTCTTCACCTTCGGCCAGAGTTGGTCCAGCGTCCCAAACTTCGATCCTTTACAGATCCAAACGCTAATCTCACGTTCAAGTGCGTAAGGGTTGTCCGCTGAGGTGCCGACAAACTCGACGTGTTCGAATAGCTGTTCCAATGTTTCTTTGTCGTCATCGAGCACAATCATGCACTGCCCTGAATAACCGCGCGGACCCCACAAGTAATACGTCTGATGTCCACTAAGCGCTGGCGGCAGACCATAACGCTTACCAAAGAAATCAATCGCTCCGGCCTGTCCGTAGTCTTGCGCGAAGATGCCGCAGTCAGTCTTTTCCTCCGCGCTTAACTTAGACCATGCTTCAGCTGTCTTTGCTGTAATCTCCTCCCACCCGAATTGATCAGCATAATGCTGTGGCAACACCGCACGCTCGTGACTGTGCTCGCTTCGTGGTACGTCGAACGGCAACTTATGCATGTAAGCAATAAACTGATCCACCGAAAGGACCGGAACCACTAAAGGCGCGAACCAGGCACCGCCAACTAGCAGCACCACTATCATGGCCGGCTTCAACCAAAACTGCCGTGTGCGTTCGATCAAATTTTCAATGACCACCGCACCTGCGGCAAGAAGCATTGGATAGATTGGCGCCAGGTAGTAATTCTTCCCTTTCAATACGACGAACGTCACGAAGCAAACCACGTAGCACCAGCCGAGAAACTGAAGCTGCCGGAATCGCTTGCTCACAATTAATGCAATCGCGCCCGGGATCCAGATGACAGCATTCAGCGGATGGACCAGCAGCATCTGTTGAGCAAAGAACTGAAGTGGTGAGAGTTCAACGTCCCTTCCGGCGGCTTTTATGTTGTGCATCAACTCCACGAATGGCCAGTGGTGCTGAATGTTCCAGATCAGGTTTGGAAGAAAGATCAGAAACGCGATAACGCCGCCGAGCCACAGCCATTTATTCAAAAGAAACTTCCGCTGTGAGGTGAGTAAGAGGCCGACGACAATGCCGAAACCGAAGATGAGGATCGAATATTTTTCTTCGAGCCCGAGGCCGGCGACTACACCAAACAACAGCCAGTAGCGAGCGTCATGTTTCACTGCTAGGATGGCAAAGTAGACACAGCCCATCCACAGGAGCGGCTCAAGACAGTTCGTCGTTACCAGGCTGCCGTCGGACAGAAACACCGGCGCGATCACAAAGGCAACCGCGCTCAACAACAGAGCGAAACGGCCGCCACCGAATTCGCGAGCTAGCAACGCGGTAAGTACGACAACGGAAGAGATGGCGAGGGCGGGCAGAAATCGAATGCTGCGAAGTGAATCACCGAGTATTGCGCGCGTGATTCTGAGGAGGAACGGCAGGAGTGGGGGTTGATCGACGTACCCCCAAGCGAGACGATCGCTGCATATGAGGTAATTAAACTCATCACGAAAGTAGCCGTAGCGATTATTGAATATACAATGGAAGACGAGGAGGCCAACTGAGATAGCGATGACGACCCACAGGATATTGGTGATGCGGGTTGGTTTGGGGGAGCTCGTGGTTCTCATCTACGGATTTGAAGAAGTCAAAAATTCTAAGTTCCTCTTTGTTCGCGTCGGTTCACGTTGATTTCGTGGATCGTATTCTGACAGGGATAGGGACGATCCACGAAATCACAAGAACTAACACGAACAAAAACTTACGCGAACGGAATTGTTGTGGAAAGTCAGGCAAAAACCAAGCCGAGGATGTCTCAGTACTTTGCGAAATCTGTGACTGCTTTGTAATTTCTTGCAGCATGGTCTCCATTCTGATTTAGAATGGTCCCACCTCCCTCCATTTATCGCCGGTACTTCTACCGTGAGTTCCGAAGATACTTCATTACAACAGGCAGTTAGCTCCGGAGACGCGAACGCAGTAAGGACCATCGTCGATGGCGGTGCTGACGTTAATACGCCTAATAGTGGTGGCCAAACTCCAATCGTTTTGGCCATCGTAACCGGGCAATACCACCTTGTACCATTCTTACTGAGCCTCGGGGCAAACCCATTCCTGCGGGATAACACAGGACTAAGCGCTTTCGACTGGGCCGAACGAAAAGGAAGGAGTGACCTCGCTCAGTCGATGGGCAACCAGTCCGGATCTGAATACTCCGCGCAAGACGCCGCGCGACAATATCCAAAGCACAAAATAACCAAACCGCCCGGCGAGGAGGCGCCGCGGCAAACAATCTCTCCCGACGAAAAATCGCGTCGGTTCGTTGCTGGTCTTAAACAACGGTTCGAGGAAAAGAAAACAAATCGCGAACCGACGAGCGATCATTTTGATTCGATTGAAGAGGAACTGTTCGCCCCGCGGAACCTACCACCGAACAATCCGGTATCTGTTCCGCGCAAAGAAGAAAGGCCCGACGAAATGAAATTCGATCAGACGAGAACCCGGTTTCAGAGTGCCGATGTTGGATCTCAGACACAAAAGCCAGCCGCGTTGCAGTCGGATTCGGAACAGCTACCACCTACGGTCCAACCCTCTGCACGCGAAGAAACAAATATCAGGCGCGACCTGGCACCGCCTTCTTCAACAAAAGTAGCATTACAAAACACTCCGGTGCAGGAGGCTCACACATACAAGCCTTTGACACCACCTATAGAAAACACCTCTCACTCTTCGTCATCGCGCAAACGGTGTCCCAAGTGTGGAAGAACCTACAATAGCGAGTTGCTAGCGTATTGCGCGTACCACGAGGTTGCGCTCGTCGACGCAGACGCTCCGATTGTCACTGAGCCTCCACCAGAAAAGTCCAACCTGCTGATAGTGCTTGTAATCATTGCGGCCGCCTCTGGTGCATTAGCCGGATTATTTATCATCAACCGTCTGTTTCCTGTATCAGCGCCTGTAACCACATCGCCGGCGCTGCCGCAGCGTCCCGTAACTCAAAAAGGAACACCCGAGTTAAGTAAACCACTTGCTGACAAAGCGATTTCTTTGCCTGAGGCGGAAGTACCGGCAAATACAGTTAAAGAGCCCACCATAGTTAGCGTTCAGATTAAGATCGGTAGTGACGGTGTTGTTCAGGAAGCGAGATGTACAGCCCGTGATCACGTGTTAATGGATGCGGCCTTGGCTGCCGCAAAGAAATCAACTTTTTCAGTGGATAAGCTACGAAGGCGTCGCGCTGAAGGAACCATTAACTATACATTCAAATAACAGATGCGACTTGAAGGACGAACTGCAGTAATCACGGGAGCCGCTGGCGGCATCGGCAGAGCTATCGCCGTGTCTCTCGCAGGTCGCCGCTGCCATCTCGCGCTCGCTGATATCGATGAAGCCGGCATGGCCGAGACTAGCGACCTTGCCCGAGCACATGCAGTTCGGGTTTCTCGGCATCGCGTCGACGTGGCTGACAAAGTCGCGGTGGCTGAGCTACCTAACATTGTCGCAGCTCAGCACGGTGGCGTAGACATACTTGTCAATAATGCCGGCGTGGCGCTTGGAGGCATGTTCGAGCAGATCTCAGCAGAAGATTTCGAATGGCTTTTCGAGATCAACTTCTGGGGCGTAGTGCGAATGACGCGAGCGTTTCTGCCGCTACTCCGAGCGAGCGACGATGCACGTGTAGTGAACCTGTCGAGTGTGTACGGCTTGATAGCACCGGCCGAACAGGTTGCTTACGCTTCGAGTAAGTTTGCAGTTCGCGGCTTTTCAGAAGCGTTACGTCATGAATTACAAGGTTCGACCGTAGGAGTTACGGTGGTCCATCCAGCTGGTGTGAACACGTCAATTGCTGAGAAGGCACGCATTCCCGCTGGTGTAAGCGAAGAAGAGATCACACGCCGTCGTGCCCGATACCGGAAACTACTGACAATTCCTCCAGACATCGCTGGCGAAACTATTGTGCGTGGAATTGAACGCCGCGAGTCGCGCGTCCTCGTCGGCTCAGACGCGAAGGCTATCTCGGTGGTAGCACGACTGCTACCTGTGTCTTATTGGAAAGTGTTAGCGTCGCGGATTGGAGTTTAGCTATTCAACTTCCCTACGGTTCGCTTTCGCTCAACGTGTCGATGTGGCCGGCCAACGCCAGCGCACGTCGCTTCACGATCTGCATCCTCTCATCGTAACGCATCGGAATGTACATGGTTCCTTGAAGTTGATCGTACAAACTATCGATCAACTTAAACTCATTGTCACGAAACGCAATCCAACTGCGCTGCGATGCTATCAGCACTTGCTTGTCAGCAGGTTTCAGTTTACGCAGCAACGCTTGATAGTTCTTGTTTAGCTGCTGGTCCCATTTTTTGTAGGCGATTTCCGTGCATTCAACCATGCCGCCAGTAGTTGGATCTTTTTCGGTGCAAGCCTCGAGAGCGTTGTCTATTGGATTAGCTGAGCGTTCCTGCGCGCGAAGAGTGGAAGGCAACAGGAGCATCAGTAGCAGAAGTGAGTAGCGAATTGAGTTATTCATGGGCGGAAAATAGCACGCGAGGGAATGCGGAGGAAGAGGATTTCTGAATAACGGAATGTACCACGATCGGATTTGGGAGCAGTGCTGGTGCAGGTTCAAATCTCTGCGACCTCTGCGTCCCTGGGTCCTCCGCGTTTGATCTTACAACCCTAGCTAGCGCCAATTCACTAATGAATTCCTGTGTCCCCGTGGACATTAGGGAGAGTTGCAAGATCAAACGCAGAGGACGCGGAGACGCAGAGGTCGCAGAGTGCGCGGAGATAGGGACTCGATCTAATTGAAAGTTCTTGAGAAACCGTTGAAACGGTTGGCGAGTTTTCGAGGCGCCCTGACCCCAAGCGAAAGCTGAGGAGAATGAGAGGGGTGCGCGTACGTTGAAGCACTACCGACGCGAAGTCGGTTGGTGTCTACCAAAGGAAACCTGCGAATCAAACCATTCTGAACAACACGGCTGAAGCGAGTAGCACAAGAAACAATGCGAACACACCGGTGAACTTTCCGACGTCAGCTCGTGCGTCTAATCGCTCGACATAGTCTTCCGCCAGCAACGTTGAAGTGCCGGCGGCAGATTCTGCTTCGTGCGGCCCGTGACTTCGCTGTCGTGGCCAAATCACATTCGAGTGGGCCTGCATTTCATCAAGTCGCCAGGTGACAGGATCGTGAAATCGATTCTGGAAGGGATTCCGAAGGGTATTGGGTCTTGCCGCTTTCATGTTCCGACTCCTTAGAAAGAATGGCGGAGAGGCTCAGGGCCAGGCGCCAATGAACTGGCAATGACCATGCCGCATGGCGAAAGCAGTGAAATGCAGAGGATTTCTGCCCCTGTAGTCCATCGGCGACAAAGCATCTGCTCCACTTCGTGTAGACGTATACCCTAATTTGTGCAGCACACGCGCCAGGCATCGCCGATTGGTAAGTGCCCGTTGCCGTCGGCTTTGCAGAAAGAGTCACTGAGCCTGCGAAGCAGGCGTTGAGCATAAAGCCTGGGGCGTCAGCCCCAGGTAGAGCGCTAGTTATGATCATTAGCCCGTGAAACGGGCGACAGCTCTCACTGCTGCGGCTTTCGCCCGCTATCGCGGGCTCAAACTTTTATCGCATCTGTTCCTGGGGCTAACGCCCCAGGCTTTATGCTCGACGCCTGCTTCGCAGGCTTAACCAATTTTGTGCAAAGCCGTTGCCGTCTAGACGACCCGTAGTTTTCCGGGGTGCCTATTTCAATCTTCAATCTAAATCTTCAATGTTTCCGCTTGTCCAATTTGCCTCAGCAGTCTAAAATCCACCGCATCGGTTCTCTTCCTACGTCTCCCCGATAAGAAAGTCTGGATCTCTTCCCGACACTTCTTTCGTCACTTCTCTTCCCGACAAATTTCGCTTTTGACTCTCCCCCTGAGTCGGTTTACAACGAAAGCGAGGCTGCGGGAAACAAAGCCATCGGAGCAGTGCCTCCAGCGCTTACATTTCCGCCCGCTATCGCGGAGAACAACGCGATGTTGCGCGCACACTATAGCTATACCGATAAAGGTCTAACTGAAAAAGATGTCGCCGCCCCGAACGGCTACTTAAAACACAATGGCTTCAATGCTCACCGATCTTCAAAGGGAGTAACGACAATGAGAGTATTCTGTCACGAACACCAAAAGAGTTTCTTCGCACCGCGCCAAACTCCCATCAAGTGCGAGAACCGCGGACATGTTCTTGGCGAGTTAGACTTCGCCGGCACGAGAAAACAAGACAAGACAAAACCCGGTGACTCTCCCTTCAAGTTTCAGTGGCAATACTGCTGCAACTGCGAACACTTCACCTTAATCGATTTCGACAATCACGGTTTGCAGCGCTGTCCGATTTGCACGCGTCGCAGTTCGAACATATTCATCTGCGACAACTGCTTCACTGTGAGCTTCGAATCGATTACTTCAATTCCAACCAAGAACTTCACGATCAAGGAAGACGGGATTCCGCAGCCGTGTTGTCCAGGATGTTTACTGGCTGCTTCACCTGATCTCAACGAACACATGTGCGAGATCGCAGCAGTCAACTTCATCACCGGACTTAGTGTTTGTCCGATATGCGATGAAGCGCTCAACGTCGCTCCGACATTTCCGTCGACGGTGGCCCAGTACCTCAGACGGACGAAGGTGGCGAACCAGGCTTATACAACCTTTGACTACGAAACTGAATTGTTCGTGCCGATAGACGACGGCGAGTTTGTCGTCATCACGAACAACGACGAATCAGGCAGAACTTTTCTTGTGCCTAGGTCGGCGCGTCTTTCGGAGCCAAGAGACTTCTACGAGTTGTATCAGGATTATTACCACTGCGCGGCACCAAAAACCGGCGCAATCAACGTGGTAGCGCCAGCGATTGTTTCGAAAACTGCCGGCGGTTGGAAGTTGAAAGAGTCGGGAGTTTTTGAGGTAGCAGACGAGCGAAAGCAAGCACGATCTGCCTCGGCGAAACATGACAGAACAAAAGCTGTCGCTCAGCCTGCCGCAGCCGCAATGGCTGAGACGCCGGCACCGCCTGTAAGCGAGCCAACTGAATCATCGCTTTCGACTCACGCGCGCGATACGCAGCGCATTCCGAAAGAGAGTGAAGAGGTCGCGGCTCCTTGCGAGCAATGCGGGACACCGATCGAAGAAAAATACGCGTTCTGCTGGCGATGTGGTCATGAGCGGGGAAAAAAGAAAGCTGTGGCAGGCGATCGACCGGAACGATTGAGACTCATTGTGCCGGCGGGTGAAAGTGAAGAAGAGCCGGACAACAATTCGAAACGCCGGGGTTCGCTCTTGTCACGTGGGCTTTCGTGGCCTTCAATGCCTACTGCCAGTCGAGGAACCGGCACGCACCGATCGGTATTGAAACTGTTCAGCATCGCATTCATCGGCGCACTGTTGTTCTCGATCGTAACGTTTGGGCTGATTCGGCGCTCGGCACTTTCGGCGGCGACAGTTACTCAGTCAGTAACCGCACCCCCGGTGAACACCCAGGTGCCTGAACCGCAAACGCCAACGGCACCGGTCGTCCAAACGAAAGCGATCGTGGCAGAACCGCGCCCTGCGAAGGCTGAGGACGCAGCGCTCGAACGTTTGCGACTGTTACGCGCCACAGATCGCGATGATGATCATTCGAAGATTCTGCAGAAGTTCTCCGAAACTGAACGGAAGTATGCGAACGATTATCGCTTCCCCTATGAACGTGCGAGAGTGTTAGCAGCAGGGCGCAAAAAGAAAGAAGCTTTCGCTGCACTTAGTCGGGCGGCACAGAAAGCCATTCACGGTGGGAAGGCTAGCGAGATGCTGCAGAGCATGAACAAAGACAGCGGCGGTGATTTCCAAAGTCTATCGCATGGATCTCGTGAGTGGACGCAAGTGCAGAAAGCGCTGAAGACTAACGATGCGAGTATCGTAAGCGAGGAAGCCTTTTAGGAAGCTCTGATTAAGGCATTCAATACGGTTCGCGGTAGCGGATGGCCAGGACTCAACGCGCACAGTGGAGTGAGACGGGTGTTGAGTCTTGGCGATCCGCTACCGCGAACGCTACTGAATGGACGACTACCGATGGCTTAATCAGAGAGCTTTCTTAGCTTGTTGATTGACGATTGCCGAATAGCATTGTCGATCAATGCTTGCATATACAGGACTGCGGCAGGTTGGCCAGAATCTAAAAACCAAAATCATCAATCTTCTTCCATCTTCATCCCAACTCTAGACAAGTCTCTCGCCTGAGGAACCAACTCGATCGCTTTCAGAACTTGTGGATCGTCCGCGACAAACACGCGCTGCGCTTTCACGGTACCGTAAGCTGCGACCGCCAGGTCGTAACGAATCTGTCGCTTCAAAAATTCGCGCTGCCGTTCCAATAGCGCGTCATTGAACCTATAAGTCTCCCGATTCTTCGCAACGTATTGCTTGAACAGATCAAACAGCCGGTTATCGACAACCAGGTCGGAGGCATCGAGCCCATGGGAGAAATCCGGCATTCGCGTGACCTTCAGGTTTTCGAATCCTGGCAAGCGCCCACTAATCGCTTCACGAACAAAGCCAAAGACCGGGTGAATCAATCGTTGTTGTGTGTTGCTGAATATCCGAGGTTCAACTACTCCTACATCATCCGGAGTAATCCCGCCGCCGTAGACCAAACGACCGCCCACAGTGCGACTTGCGGGTCCTTTCGGTGTATTGCGCTTATCACGCGTGCCGATGCCGCCCTGCGACAGATAATCGTAGGTGCTGGTGTTCGTATAGTCGCGCTGAATCACTCTTCCGGAGGGCGTATGGTAACGCGCGGTTGTGAGCGTTAACCCGCCACCTGACTCGAGTGGAAAGATCGTTTGGACTAACCCTTTACCGAAACTCGTTTCACCGACAATTAGCGCGCGATCCTGATCCTGCAAAGCGCCGGCGACTATCTCTGCCGCAGAGGCAGTAGCACGGTTGATCAAAACGGTGAGCGGAAACGTTTCAGGGTTACGATTTGTCGAGTTGTAGATGCGCGCTCCGCCACTCATTGGACCACTGCCGCGTTGATCCACCACGCGTTGGCCGCTCGCGAGAAAGCGTTCGGCAACTCTTACGGCCTCGACAATGAAACCCCCGCTATTATTTCGCAGATCGAGAATGATCGATGTTGCTCCCTGCTCCTTAAGGATTTGCAGAGCCGAGACAAATTCGTCGCCGGTCGATCGATTGAAACCACGCGTCATGTCCACGTAGCCGATTCCCGGACGCAGCAAATAAACGTCTGGCACCGTTGGTTGAGGGACAGCATCACGCATGATCTCGAAAGTCTCGCGCGTACCGTTTGAAGCGCGTTCGACTGTCACGCGCACCGTTGTGCCGCGCGGTCCTCTTAATTGATCGCGCACTTCCGTGGAGGTCTGACCGATTGTGGACTTGCCGTTAATTGCAACGATGCGATCACCGTAACGGAGTCCGGCACGAAACGCGGGCGATTGGTCGAAGGTCGAGAGAACGTAGGTGTCACTCTTGTCGCCGTTCACGCGGCGTTCTGCGATGCTCGCGCCGATGCCGTAATACTCCGATCGCGACCAGGCAGCCTGTTGCTCGTCGAATTCTTTTTTGTCGAAGTAGTTCGAATGCGGATCGAGCGCGCGCAACATTCCCTGAAACGATGATTTGAACAGCTCGTTGTAGTCGAGCTGATGGCCCACATAATTTTGTTGGATAACGGTGAGTGCTTCAGTCAGATCCTGTTTAATTCGCGTGTCAGGACGCGGTCGAGGTCTGCGGAAAGCTTCTTCCGGATCGGAAGACTGTGCGATGGCGATCAGCGAAGCGAAAAGCAGGCACAGCAGAATGGCGAGTGGTCGTTTCATTCGTGGCAGAACCTCGGATTGAAAGCTGGTACCGAGAAACGGCATCGCCGATTGTAGATTGCTGGTTGCCGATTGGCCAATAGTGGCTGAAGCTCTATAACCCCTCAACCAGCAAGAAAGTTTCAAGGTGCATAACAGCAACAACTCAACTTCATTAGCACCATTCAAGTTAAGTCAGTTGCAGGTGAGGAAGGGCGGTTCACCCCCGCTCAAGACTCCTCACCATTCAAGCAGCAAGTAAGTTTCAAGGTGCATAACAGCAACTACTCAACTTCATTAGCACCATTCAAGTTAAGTCAGTTGCAGGTGAGGAAGGGCGGTTCACCCCCGCTCAAGTTCCATAACCACTCCACCAGCAAAGACATAAAAATACTCATTCGTCATCTACATCCTTCCTGTAGTGACCAGGCCAGCCCAGTTCCTTCATTGCTCGCTTCAGCTTTTCACCATCCTCGGGCCACCACCAATCATGATCGACCGGTAACGGCTCTCCCGAATTGAAGTAGTAAGCTCGGAAACTCGACCACTTGTAATCTTTGGCTGATCTACATAGTCCCGCTCGAACCGGATTCTGGTAGATGTACTTCATCTTCTGCTCGATCATCCACCCACTCCATAATGGAAAGGCCTTGAAGCTTTCCTGCCAGAATTGATGGATCGAACCATCCTTATCCGGCTTCTCTCTAACAAAACGCTTATCGCCAGTGAGATCGACGATGGCTTTAGCGGTGAGACTCTTCAAGGCGCCACAAAATTCCTGAATGTTTCCATCGCGTGGATTCACGATGAAGTGGACGTGGTCGGGCATGACGACATAGCAGATTAACTTCGCCGGCCATTTCTGAAGTTGTTCTTTCAGAATCCTGAAGAACGCGAGGCAGCAGCGTTTTTGTCTGAAGATCTTGATTCTGTGAATGACATTTCCAGTGCAATAGTGAAGAGCTCCAGAAAGATTGAGGTTGGTCCATTTTCGAGCCATGTGAGGAAGGTCCTTTGAGATTGAGTCTGTGAGAGACAGGTTACTCTTCCACAAGACCGCACGGCAACTTGAGCGGGGGTGAACCGCCCTTCCTCACCTGCAACTGACTTAACTTGAATGGTGCTAATGAAGTTGAGTTGTTGCTGTTATGCACCTTGAAACTTTCTTGCTGCTTGAATGGTGAGGAGTCTTGAGCGGGGGTGAACCGCCCTTCCTCACCTGCAACTGACTTAACTTGAATGGTGCTAATGAAGTTGAGTTGTTGCTGTTATGCACCTTGAAACTTTCTTGCTGCTTGAATGGTGAGGAGTCTTGGGTGAACCGCCCTTCCTCACCTGCAACTCAATTAACTTGAGTGGTGCTAATGAAGTTGAGTTGTTGCTGTTATGCACCTTGAAGCTTTCTTGCTGCTTGAATGGTGAGGAGTCTTGAGCGGGGGTGAACCGCCCTTCCTCACCTGCAACTTAATTACCTTGAGTGGTGCTAGTGAAGTTGAGTGATTGCCGTTATGTACCTTGAACTTGTTCCTGTCGGCTGAGTGGTGATGGATCTTGAGCGGGGCTGAACGATCTGGAAACCCTTGAGCGCTCCGCGATGGTTAGAGTAATGTCTGGGCCGTTTCAAAACCAAGGTCAGTCTTTTTGGAGCGTTCCCAATGGCAAAGCAAATCGCAAAACACCTTACCACCCTCATTGCGGCCGCTCTTTTTTTAACTGTCGTGCTTGCCTGTAGTCTCAGCGGAAAGCTGTTTAGCAACAAATCGATGTTCCAGGGAACGACGGCACAGGACGCAGGCGAGGCCTTCAAGAAAAAACTCGGCGGCGGACCAGTGAAAGCTCTTAGTCTTGAGCTCGAAAAGGATGTCGCAACCTTGCGTGCCCAGGATCCGAACAAGCCTCAAAACGTCGACCAGTACAAATACGCCAGAGGTATCGTGACTGGCCCAACGCCTGTGCAGCTGAATTCACTGGAACGGAACCTCGATGGCACGCTCTTCAGTCTTGATGAGATTAACCTCTCTGCAACTGAAGCACTCGCCAATGAAGCTGTTAAGAGTACCGGAGTTGACGGCGGACACGTGACGAAGATGGTGATTGAGCGAGGCTTGAGTTTGGCCACCGACATGACGAAGTCGGGAACTGTGCGTTGGGAAGTGACAGTCGAAGGTCCACGTGAGAGTGCATCTGCCACAGCGAACGTGAAGGGTGAAATTCTGGGTGTAGATATTTCGCAAACAGCAAGAGCCGCGAATTGGTCGGCCTTCAAGGAAGAAACACTGAAGGACGCGGTGCCGAGAATCAAACAGGCGTTTGGTAGCGCCCCGAAAATGGTAGAGGTTGATATCTATGACAAGTATGTGATGTTCAAGGCGATCTCCCCGCGCGACAAGGAAGTAACCACATACAAGTACGATTACAACGGCGTAACCATGAGCCAGCTGAACAACATCGTCGACTCGACACCGATCGAAGTGCGAATGTCGAACAAATACAAACTGGAAGATTTTCTTTTCGACATTGATTCAGCGAAACTTGAAATGGCACCGGCGTTGGGGCAGAAAGCTATGCAACGGTTGGGCTTCACTAACGGACGCGTGGTTCTCTACTCGATAAAAACAGAAGAGGATCCATTTGCACGCAAGAACAATCTGAAGACGCAATGGACAGTGTCGTGTCAGCAGGGTCGGAAGTCAGGAATGGTGATGTACGATTTGGCGGGGAATGAAACGAAAGCGCTCCCGCCGCATTAGAAAAAAGGGAGAGAGGAAAAGAAATGATTGGTCATTTGAGATTTGATAGTTGAGAATTAATATTTGGCCTCGGCTCGCGTGTTTTACCCACACCAGATGGTTGTAGTGAGCGAAAGATCAAATATTAATTCTCAACTATCAAATCTCAAATGACCAATGATTTACTTCCTTTAGTCCGTGGACCTGCTTCTACGGTGCGAGTTCCGGGTTATAGATCGCCGCAATGTCGTGCGCGAGAGTCGCCGGATTGGCGCGCGAACAGTTTGCAAACACCACGATCGTCAACTTCTCATCCACATAGCGAGAAATCTGCGATTTAAATCCCTGCCACGACCCGCCATGCTCAATGAGGCGGTGGCCGTGCACTGCATCCACTCGCCAGCCAAATCCGTAAGGCTCGGTCTTTCCGGTGTTCAGCTTAACTGGCGTCCACATCTGCTCCAGACTTGAACGCTTGAGAAGTTTTTCCGTATATAGCGCCGCGTCCCACTTCGCCATGTCGTTCAAGTTCAAATACAGGGCACCATCGGCAGTTGTGTTCAGCGAAGGCGATACCCAACTTTGATTCTTCAGTTCACCCTTAACCAGTCTGTAACCCGCAGCTCGATGCGGAACGATGTCTTCTTCGCTGATGATGCGCGCTGTTGTCATTCCCAACTGCTTGAACACGCGGTCACGTAGGAAATCGCCATAAAACTGTCCGGAGATTTTGTGGATGAGTATTCCCAGTGTCACGTATCCGAGATTGCTGTAACTCCATTTTTCGCCAGGTTGAAATGCGAGAGGCACCAATTTGATCCGCTGAAGCAGATCGTCCTCGGTGTAGTCGCGGCGAAAATCGAAGTCGGATGGATAGTCGGTCATTCCCCCGGTGTGCGTGAGCAAATGGCGCACTGTGATCTTTTCCCAAGTTGCTGGTGCGCCGGGAAAATACTTAGTGATCGAGTCGTCGAGGCTGAGCTTCCCTTCTTCAACCAACATCATGATCGCAGTGGCTGTGAATTGTTTGCCCATTGAACCCGATTGAAAGATCGTCTCAGGCGTGACTGGAACCTGAAGCTCGACGTTCGCAAGTCCGTAGCCCTTGGCGAGAATCACTTGGCCGTTCCGCACCACCTCGACTGCGACGCCGGGTAGCTGCTGCTTCTGCATTTCGGATTTGATGTAGGCGTCGATCTTTGCGGTGGGCGAATCCTGCGCGAGGCACGTTAGCGTTAGTAGCAAGAGCAGCGTCGGTGACGTGATGAGCTGTCGGATCATAGGTGTCCCCTTCCAGTGTAATAAGGTCAGTACCACCGCGCGATAGCGGATGGGTGCGCAGCTGAGACTCGCATCTTCACTCATCTTCGACCGCATTTTTAGACTCTCTATCAGAAAATCACATTGTCGAGGAAAACAGTTCTACGTACGTAACAGCAATCAATCAATATTCAGAGCATGATCCAAGCTCAATAGGTTGCAGGTTGGGAAGGGCGGTTTACCCCCGCTCAAAATCGATTGAGCCGACCGTTGATTTAATCGAGAGTTGAGCGGGGGTAAAC
>JBKPMX010000041.1:0-22889 GCA_046765655.1 Acidobacteriota bacterium | reverse complement strand
GAAGGAATTCACATCCGACATCCTCGAACATCGACCTAACGGCAGGTTGTTGGCTTACGATCCAAACACCCACAAGTCGCGAACGATTCTGAGAGGCATTCACTTCGCAAACGGTGTTGCCGTCAGCCCGGATCAGTCATTTGTGCTAGTTAATGAAACTGGAAAGTATCGGGTGCTGCGCGTTTGGCTTACCGGACCAAGACAAGGACAGTCAGACGTATTCATCGACAATCTGCCGGGTTTTCCTGACGGGATTTCTTCGAATGGGAAAGACAAGTTCTGGCTAGCACTGGTAACGCCTCGGAATAAGGTGCTTGACTCGGTGCTGCCTCATCCGTTCCTGCGCAAGATGATTTACAGGTTGCCGAAGTTTTTGCAGCCCAAGCCTCAGAGATACTCATTTGTGATCGCGCTGGATACCAAGGGTCACGTCGTCGAGAATCTCCAGGATCCTTCAGCCAACTGCTTCGCAGAAATTGCCAACGTCGTCGAGCGCGATGGAACTTTGTATTTCGGGTCGATTGCTGAGAGTTCGGTTGGAAGGTTCTCTTTACACTGACGTAGTCCCTAACGGCACGGCGTACTCACAACAGCGCCCATTTGCTTCGCAAGTGCACTCGTAACCACGTTGTCTTTGTATACGTTGTTCCGAGAGTCGTCGCATTCTCGAAAGATTGATGCAGTCGAGAATGTAGTTCCCGGTGCGTCGTAGATGTAGTTATGAATGAACTGCGCTCCTTTGATACCGTGCAGCTCAATCGCGGCCGAGGAACCTGCGCTAGCAGTTGATTCACACCGCACATCGCGTATGAGATATCCCTCTCCTCCTCCAGAGAGCGAAATGCACGATTGCCCTGTCCCGCGGATAAAAGTGTTAATGATATTCAATCCCGGAACTTCACCATTGACGAAAATACCGTTTGAAAGCGTCCGCGTGAGATCGCTCAGAAAGCCCCCACGAATAATCGTATTCGCTACCGTCACGTTGGCGATCTTTCCATTAACTAGTCTGTAGGGATTTTGAATCGCGATGCCGTTGCCCGCCCCGTATCGTTCGGAGCCTTCGAATGAAATGTACGCGTTATAAATTCCGACTCCAGTCATGCGATCCAACGGAGTGTTCGGTTCGAGATCAACACCTGAAACGCCTCCACCCCATGGAGCATTCCGGCTCGGTGCGAGAATAGTTGGTTCAATAAACAGCGTGTCCTCAGAATTAATCGCAGCGAGATTTGCTGCCGGCACGCGAAAAAACACGCTGCGATACGAGAGGCAATGTTTTGAATAGTTTCCTTTTGCGGGGTCGCCGCCAAACTCCATTCCGATTGATGCCGTCGTGTCGTAGAAATTATTTGACTCAAGACAGTCGTGGCAATTGCCGAATTGGATAGTGGACCTTACTCCGCCATCGTAAATAGTTTGTGCGCCTACAAAGTGAAATCCAATAACGCTAACTTTCTGAGGCGAATCCGTATGGCTGCTATTTGTGGTATCTCGCCTGGCTTGAAAGATGGTGACAGCAGGCGTGTAAGGATTCAATTTATACGTCGGCTCAATGAAGGTGGTACCTCTGACAGCTTTTGCTTTTTGTAATCGCTGTTCGGCAGTGTCGCTCGGGGCGAATTGCGGAGTGGTCCATGTTCCTTTCGCCGTCACGCCGTCACCCAGCAGAATGCATCCACCCCACGGCGTTTGAGTCTGGCAATCGTAAGTTCCGCCATCAAATGTAATCGGCACATCTACGACAGCCTGTGTGCGAAGTATCCCGCCTCCGGTAACCGCGATCGATCCTTTGCGCGTCAACACTAGCTCTGCATTTGCTGCGTTTATTAGTAGCCCGAGATCTTCACCATTTCTCGCGCGCACTGTTTTTATCGGTGCTGAAGGTGGCGGGCCGCCGTAGGATGTCAGATCAATTTGCGGAGTCGGTTGAGGCGCCGGCCCAACCCAACGTGCGGGACCGCTGGATGAGACGTTCGCGGGTGCAGCCGACGAAGGCGCACTGGTTACAGGTTTCCCTGGCTCAAGATACTCACGCAGCAAAGCATCGGAATAGGCATTAAGGTTATCGGTCCCTAATTCAGTAAGACCGCCCCGGTTGACCATGTCTGATCGGCCCGAATCTATCGCTGACAGCACGTTCGCAAGATTCGCGAAAAGCGCGTTAAAGCGGTTGTCGTTGCTTTGAAGTTGCGAAAAGTTGGGGAGCGACCGGGCTCTCGTAAAAACTTGCCGTGCTCGAACGTAAGCGGGATCTGATTTATACGAACCTTGAGAGTGGGAGACAGCAGCAGAGGATGCGACGATGAAAGAAACCAACAGCGCGAGGAGAATTAATCGGAATTGAAAGTTTCTGCCCCGCGTGACCACGCCGTGATGATAACAAACGAAATCAGTTGGTTCGAAACACCCGAACCGACAAAAAACTGTGGGTACCATCTAGTCAGGTGTATAGCTGCTAGCCAATTTTGCCTTCGGAGAGATTATCTTTTTTCGGTGCAAAATCGTTCGGCACAACTCGACGTGGTTACACAGTATCCAATCGCCGCCGCTCCGCTTAATTAAGGCCCACCGCACAACAGGCCTAATCGTTGAAATAGCAAGCCTTATCCACCCACCTGCAAGCGCCAGCCACAACGGCACGAGCATTGATAAAGCATCAGTGCCCCCGCTCCCACGAACAAACGGTCTACCCAACTCGGGGTCCACCACGGGATCTCCCAACCTGGAGCGTCAACGACAAATGATCAACCTTCTCTCAGCGGCAACTGCGACTCCCCATCATGCTTTCAAGACTACCGAACTCATCGGCGAACTAATGCACAAGCTGTCTCCCGAACTGATCAACGCAATTAATTCCCTCGGTGTCGAACAACGCTATTCCACTCTCGAAAACTATCCGGAGTTTCTCTGCGGCAAACCCAAGGTCGCGACAAGCTCGACAACTGAACTCGGTGTGGCAGCAACGGTTCGCTGCATAGAAGAGTGGGGTGGCGATCCCTCGCGGATCGGATTGCTGATCGCTGCTACTAACACACCCGACCAGATGCTTCCCTGTCTCGCGTCGGAGGTGATGGGTAAGACGCACGGATTACTGTCGCGCTCAATTCGAAACGTCAGCATGCAGGCACAAGGTTGTTCTGTCTTGCTGAAGTCGATCGAAGTCGCGCAATGGTACCTGGCAGCCAACCCAGGCAAACTCGCAATCGTCCTCATGTCTGAAGCACACACGCCTTACGTGGCTCCGTTACTGCGAAATGAGTATTACGGCTTTCGTGAAATCCTCAGGCTAAGGAAGGAGCAGAAACTTGATCCTGAGCAATTCGAACAACAAAGGTTGGATACCACCTTCGTGATTCAATCGATGCTGTTCGGCGACGGCGCAGTTGCGCTGATCCTCGGCAGCGAAGAAGGAAAACCAGCCTTTGGACCAATCTCCCACCTGACCAACGATGAGCCAAACGACATGGATCTGCTCACGATGGTCCGACGTAGTTCACATCCATTGCTAGGAGGTAGACCGCAATATTTTATGAAACCCAGCGTCCCTTCGCGTGGTGCTCATTATGCAGTCACCACAGTGAAGAACGTGTTGAGTCATCCCGAATCTCCCGTGTCCGACATGGACGGTATCTCTGATTGTTTGATTCACACTGGCAGCAAGAAAATCCTCGACGGTGTCTGTTCCCAACTGGATCTAACTCCAAACTCCTCTCGAGTGCACAACTCTTACAAGGTGCTTGAGAAATACGGAAATCTGTCGAGCGCTTCGACCGGCTTCATGCTGGCAGAAAAGAAAGACTGGTGTGGTCCAACAATCGTAGTTGGATTTGGTGTCGGATTTACTGCGAGTGCGGGAATCATGAGCTTTAACTGAGAGATTTCTTCCTCCCTTGTCTTCAGCTTGGGGATCCGTGCGCGGCGCTTTTTGCCAACCGTTTTTACGGTTTCCTCAAGCAGCTCACATCGCCGTGGTTGGCGACCACCTGGTAACCGTCGATTCGATTACCACGTCTCAGGTGAGCGCTAAAACCCCAGGCTGAGGTCAGGGGAGAATGAGAAGTCGAAATGTTTTTAGAGTCGAGTGGGGAAAATGCGCAGCGATACGGAGGACGAGATGTTGAGAATTTTGCGAGTCGTCCCTGAAGGAACAACGCGTCAGGACCATGAGAACCTGGAGTTCTTTCGAATCATCTGGGGAGACTGAGCCATAACGATGCAATCGATGGTGAAGGTGCCTTCGTGCACTACCGTTAAGCGCGGATTAATTCTTTAGCTTTCAGTGCCGCGATGGTAGACATCACCTGTCGGAAGTTAAACGGTTTGCCGATTATTTCCTCTACTAAATCTTCTTCACCGTCAGGAGGACTGGCGGTCGACCCATACCCAGTCACAAGAACAATCTTCACATCCGGCCATTGACGACGAATTGCGCGCGCAGTTTCCCAGCCATCCATCTCAGGCATGGCTAAGTCAGTAAATACAAAATCGAAGGTCTTGTTGCGTAGCTTGTGAAGCGCCTGTTGACCACCGTCCGCCAGCTCAACGCGATGGTTGGCGGCGATCAGCATTTCAGCGAGCGTTTCGCGTACGGTCCGTTCGTCATCAACCACCAGAATGTCGAGCGGGGGCTGATCGTCTTTCGGAAACAGTTCATCCGTAGGCGTTAGTTCGCGTGTTCTCAGCGGCAGGGTGATCGTAAAGACAGTGCCTGTAGCTGGCTCGGAAGTGACGCTGATTAATCCCTCATGACGTTCGATGATGCTGTGACTCACCGAAAGTCCCAATCCAGTTCCATGCACACCCTTTGTGGAGAAAAAAGGCTCGAAGATCTTTTCCCGAACGTCTTCAGGGATCCCAACACCGTCGTCTTTGAACTGAAGTTGCACAGTGTTTTCGTAACGCCGGCACTTTATCGAGATATTCCCGCCCTTCGGCATTGCATCAACTGCATTGACGATCAGATTCACGAACACTTCGCGAAGTTCTGACGCGCTGCCATACGTGGTGCAATTGCGTTCTGCTTCGACGTCCACCTCATACTCGAGTCCGCGAATCCGCGCCTCATTCTCCCAGCGGGTGCGAGTGATCTCCACCGCGTCGTTCAGAAGACTTCGAACGTCGACAATTTCAAACTCTTTCGCAGGCGACTTCCGGGCAAAGGTCTGTATACGACGGACAGTTGCGGCCGCATCTTCAGCAGCTGTTTGAATGATTCCAAGATTTCTTAATTGCGCATCGTCGGAAATCTGCCGACGCAGCAGTTGAGCACGACCAAGAATCGCAGCGAGTGAATTATTGAAGTCGTGTGCAACTCCCGAAGCCAGCTGGCCCAGGGCGCGTAATTTATCCGCGCGGGCCGCACGTTCGCGTTCTTCCTTCTGTTCGGTGATGTCGCGGGCAATTCCTAAAACGCCAGTAGTCTTGCCATCCACAACTAAGGGGGAACTATCCACGCGGGCATAACGAAGATTACCGTCGTGCGAGTAATAGCGCATCTCATAAGTTTGCGGTTGGCCTTGTAGCGCGCCGTCAAGTTTTTCCTGTACACGCTCACGATCGGCCTCGTACACCATGTCGAGAACGTGACGTCCAATCAAATCCTGACGTTGATAACCAAGACCCTTCAGAGTAGCGGTGTTACTCCACTTGAAATACCCTTCGGGGTCAACCGCGTAGATCGATTCGCGTGCGCTCTCGAGAATGTTTGTTAACAACGACTGGTGCTCGCGCGCGACTGCTTCTACCTTTCGTAGTTCCGAGAGATCCCGGGCCGTGCACACGACGGCAATTGGCTTGTCGTTCTGTAGGACTGGCTCAACAGTTACCAACAACGGACGATTAAGTCGGATCGGCGTAAGCTCGACGGTCACGCTTCGACCGTCGGCGATGGCTTTTTCAACAATGCATCCTTCTTCATCGCTCGTGCGAAGAATGTCGCAGCATTTCCGACCAAGGAGCAGACGCGGATGAACTGCTTCCATCGTGGCACCAGCTCGATTAACTCTCTTCAGTTCACCGAACTGGTCGAAGATAAAGATACCGTCCGACATTGCATCGAACGTCGTCTCCCATTCACCTTTGCCACGCGCCACCATCTCGAACAGCTCTGCCTGGGCGATGGCGATTGCAAGGCGTTCTGCGAGTGCGTCGATGAGCGTTACTTCATCTTCGGTCCAACGGCGCGTGCGATCAGTCTGGTGGATACATAGCACGCCACGGAACTGGCCTTTGACGAGTATTGGATAACTGATTTGCGACCGGATACTAAACTCACGCGAAGAGCTGCGGATATAACTGCTAAGCGATTTCGGGCCAGCGTGAAAGTTCCAGGCATCGTCGATAATGAGCGGGTGTTTCGTGCCTGAAAGCTGGCGACCGATCGGATCGTCGTAAGTTATACCGAGGTCTTTAATACTACTGACGCCTTCCGCAACGTATTCATGTTCGAATGCCGAAACTAAGTCGTCGCTACTGTTCAGGTAGAGATGAACTCGTGAGGCCGTCAAGGCACGTCCCAATTCTCGAGTTGCGGTACTGAGAACATCGGAAAGACTCAGCGACGCACGAATGATCATCGTTAGTCGATTTACCAATGCTTCGCGCTTCGATGTCGCGGCAGCCTTCTGGTACAGCTGCGACTGACGGATTGCAATTCCCGTCTGGTCAGCAACAGCCTTGGCGAGTGCGATATCGGCATCTGACCAGTCGCGCATCTGCTTCGTCGTCGAGAGGGCGAAGGCGGCTGGTACGTCGTCTCCCACGCGGATGGCGACGTACATAATCGACTTCACTTCCGCCGGTTTGAGGATGCTTTCGTAAACGCTCGCGATTCTTGGATCGTTTGCAGCATCATCGAACGCCAGGACGCCTGTTTTGTCGAGACCATCAATCAGTGCCTGAAGGTGTTCGAGGTCGAAATCCGACTCTGCTGGTCGAACACCTTCCGCATGATATTCGGCAACCTTTGTCGCGCGTTTCGACCAGTCGTCGCGCATGTAAAGCGAGCATCTGCCAACGTTCAAATACGCGCCTAGCTCTCGCACCGCCGTATGAAAGATCTCGCTGCTGTCTAAAGAGCATCTGATCGCTTGCGAGATGCGATGCGACATCGCTTCGCGTTGCGCTTGTTGGGCCAGAGCCTCTTCGGCGTGGCGTCTTTCGCTTATGTCAACTCCAACACCTGCGACGTACTTGTTACCTGCCGAGTCGTAAGTCGGAAACTTGAATACCAACCACTGATGCGGCGTCCCATCTTCCGTCGGCACCGTTTCAAAAATCTCTTGGGGATAACCGCTGTTCAGCACTCTCAAATCGTGTTCGTGAGTTTCAGATGCTAACGGTTGAGGTAGCCAATCAAAGCTGGTTTTTCCCCGAAGAAAGGATAGTTCCTTTCCAAACAGTCTCTCGAACGGTTTATTGACGTAAACATAACGACCATCCGCATCTTTCATAAATGCGACTGCCGGACTGTTGTCCATGAAACTGTTAAAGAAGGCCTGGCTTTCACGCAACGCCTGCTCACTATGTTTTCGTTCCGTTAAATCGCGAGCAATACCCTGGATGCCTATGGGTTTGCCATCACGCAGAATTAAACGCGTGCTGACTTCGAGCCGCACTCTTTGACCGGCTTTCGTAATGAGGTCGACTTCATAAACGGTTGGCACATTCGAAGTCGTTTTCTGAGCAATCATGCTGCGCACGAAAGCTAGGTCTTCCGGTGCGATAACGTCAGAAACGTTCAACTGCATTGCCTCGTCGCGCGAATAACCGGTAATGCGTTCGCCACTCCGATTCAGGGAGGTAAAGTTTCCATTCAAGTCGTGCGTGTAGATGATGTCGTTTGCGTTTTCAAAAAGCTCCCGATAGCGCTCGGCGCTCTCCTGAATCGCGATCTGCGATTGTCGCGCCTCTGTGATGTCCGTCGCCACCCCAATGACGCCGAGTATCTTTCCGCCGCGACTCGTCAAAGGTGAATAACGAATGTCGAGAATTAATTCGGCGATTTCGACGGAGGCTGTAAACGACTCGCCCGACAACGCCCGGCGAATGTGTTCGCTGATCTTTGGAACGTCGGCGTAGATTTCAAATATTGACTTCCCGACAAGTTGACCGGGTGTAAGCGACAGCGACTTCAAGCCTTCGCCCTCGCATAGAGTGACGATGCCGTTCGTGTCTACTGAGAAGAGAATCAAAGCCGCGCAACTCACTACAGTGCGCAACCGAGTTTCAGTCTCTCTCAATGCGTCCTGCGCGAGTTTTTGATCGGTGATGTCGCGTACGACGCCGCGAACACCAATCGCTTTTCCGTGCCGAGCGCGCTCGATGGTGATGACGCCTTCAAGGTATCGCGGTTCACCTTTCGCATCGTGAAGGCAGTAGAGTGATCGGTAAGGCGAAGGAGTGTCCGACCGTTTCGTCTCCTCGATGTCGCGGTCGGCCAAAGTCTTATCGATTAAGTCACCGAGATGAGTTCCGACCAGTTCGTGAGCCCGTTTGCCAAAGAAGCGCGCGCCGGCGGCATTGATGCTCGTCAGGTAGCCATTCATGTCGCGCGTGTAAATGATGTCGGCAGCTTGCTCAACGATTTCGCGATAGTGCTTCTCGATACGGTGACGTTCGGCGAGCCGCGCCACCTTCACCATTAATTCTTCATTTCGAAACGGAAGGCTTAGGTAGTCGTCAGCACCAGCCTGCAGACCATGAATGTCGTCGTCGGGAGTCCGCTGATTGCCGCTGATCAGGATGACTGGGATCTTTGACGTTGCGTCGTTGGCTTTGAGACGACGACACAATTCCAGACCGTCGACGGAAGGCATGACGACATCGCTCACCACCGTGTCAGGTTGAAACGACAGCGCCAGTTCAAATGCGTGGGCCCCATCCGCTGCCGTAGTGACTTCATATCCCTCGTCGCTAAGAAGCTCGACTAAGAGATCGAGTATGGTCTGATCGTCGTCGACGATCAGAATTCTGCCACGGTCAGAGTTGGTGGAGCTCATCGAGATACCCAACGCTTATTTGCGAGGTGGTGCTGGTTTCGTGGGAGGGTCAGCCTGAGGATCAGTTCCAGAGGCGTGAGGGAGTATAACAAAGTTGGCAAAAGTTTGTCACCCTATTTAGTTTCTAGGGTTTACGAGGGGCGTGGTCCATGTTTCAGGACAACGGGCGACAGGAACAGGAGACAGGAGCCGGACGCGAGCAGCGGCAGGACGCAGGAGCAGGCGGCAAGAGCACGAGCAGGAGCACCCAATCCTGCTCCTGCCTGCTGCTCCTGCTTGGTGGTTCTTATTCCGGGCGACGGCGCGTTGGTTCAGCGCCGCTCTTGGCGAAGTAGCCGGGTCTGTAGGCCAGCTTCAGGCCTTTATAAGTGGGGCTGACGACCTCGATGTCGATTCGGCGGTACGACCCATCGCGGGCCTTGTTAGAGGGTGAGTACGCGACAAGGTATTGCTCTCGCAGGTCGCGCTGAATCTGGGCAAATGCCTCTTGCAGATCTCGCTCATTACTGGGAAAGAATGCACGACCACCGGTTCGCTCCGCTACTTTTCGCAGCGTTCCTTCTTCGACGTTGAACGTGTAGCGGTCGCCAATGCCAATCGCGTAGATAAACGCGTCGACCTTCTGCGCGTGCTCAATCGCTTCGTGCATCTTCATCCGGCTACTGGTGTCTTGCCCGTCGGTTAGCAGGATGATTGCCCGCCGCGTATGCTCTGCGGAGTCACGTATCACTTCATCAGAAGTCACCCACACTGCGTCCCAAATTGCAGTCGAGCCAGCGAGACTCTGATTAGTTCCGGAGATTGGTGGCGTTCCGTTCACTACTACGCCTCCTCCCACGTAACCCGAAGGAGGTACGAATTCAACCTTATCGATCGCGCGCCGCAAGCGATCCAGGCTGCCAGTGAAATTTTGTTCGAGAGTTGTCTCGCCGGTGAATGAAAGAATTGCGGCCTCATCTTTGGCCGGCCGGATTACATTTTCGAGAAACGACTGCGCTGCGAACTTCAATTCGGGTAACGTTCGCTCTTCCGAAGCGCTCGTATCGATAAGAATAGCAAGCGACAGCGGGAGATCGGTGTTTTGTTGAAAGGTGAAAATCTGCTGCGGCTGCCCGTCTTCAAGAACACGGATGTCTTCAGCCTTCAGAGTGTTGATGAAACGTTTGTTCTTATCAGCCGCGGTGAAGAAGATGTTGGTTAGGTTCGTTTCTACCTTGACGACTTCATCGGAATCCTGCGGCACTTCCTCTCTTGAACGCGGCGTTGGCGTAGGCGATGCCGCCGCTTGAGCATCCACGCTCGACGACTCGCCGGCCTTAGTTCGCGCCGACATGCCTCGAGTTAAGAAACTCGCGCACGAAATGGCCAGCACGATCAAAACGAGAACCAGGGGTCTAACTAAATTTTGATGATGAAGCTTCAACGCCATGTCCTTCTTTACTTCTGCATTACGCTGTCCGAAACAGCTTTGTAACCCTTCTTCGTCCGCACCTTGAACCCGCCGTGACCGTCGGCGAGTCGCACTTCGATCTTTCTAAATGTGCCATCGTAATTCTTGTTGGTCGAGTTGTACGTAACCAGATACTGCGCGCGGAGCTCTTTGGAAATCTTGGTGAAAGAACGCTCGAGCGAAAGCATATCGCCTGTAAAGAACGCTAAGCCGCCTGTTTCTTCAGCGAGTGTTTGCAGGTCGCGATCTTTCTTGTCAGCCACTTGACCAGCTTCGACGCCCGGGACGGTTGCAATAAAACCAGCCTTGGTCGAGATGGTAAAAATAGTTGTTTCCGTTCGTTGTGCGATATCGATCGCGTCGCGAAGATTAGCGCGACTATAAGTATCTTCGCCGTCTGTTACCACTAGTAGCACCCGCCGGCCTGGCGCGCTTCTCATCTTCTCGTCGCAAAATTGCCAGACCGCGTCGAACAGCGCAGTCTGCGTTCCCATCTTCTTCACACTGAACACTGCCTTGTCCAGCAGATCGAGCTTGTCGGTGAAATCCTGCAGCAGGGAGATCTGATCGTCGAACGTAGCGAATAAAACTCGGTCTCTTCTCGGCCGCACGACTGTCTGAATGAAGTTCATCGCTGATTCCTGCTGGAACTTCAGCTTGCCAGCCGTCGACGGAGATGTATCCATCAATACCGCTACATAGAGCGGAAGGACCTGTGAAAGATCATCTGAAAAACTTTCGATCTGTTGAGGAACCCGATCCTCCGATACGACGAAATCGCCCTGGGTTAATCCCGGAACGAATTGACCTTTCTTGTCAATAACCGTAATCGGAAGTCGCACGCGACGAATATCTATTCGCTCGCGGGAGGCGTCGTCCGGCAACGGGGTCGGAGTTGGTGACGGCTTCGGTTTTTGTGCGTAGATGGAAATGGCTGCGGCCGCCAAAAAACAGAGCAGCGGCAAGAGTCTTTTTACTACTGTCGTTCCAACAATGTGCATACGATTTAAGTCGTGGCTCGGGCGATCGCCGGAGTTTGCCAGATGACGGCGTTTCGATGCTCTTGGATACAAACCTGTTGCCCTTTCGACGCGCTATGGCAAATCCACGCGCAAGTTTGTCGAGCAGATAACGCAATTTTCCTGCGGAACCTGACTGATTTTTGAAGTTGGATCACTAACTACCTTTCGTGCGCCGCTCTTTTAAGCGGGTGGTACAATGCGGCCGAATGATACTCAGGCGAGAGGCGTCCTGGCGGAAACGTCCGACCCATGCCCGAAAGTACAAACAAGCGAAACGAACAGGCTGCCGCGCCGTTACCTGAGTTCATCGCCCATTATCGCATCTTAAAACGGTTGGGCAAGGGCGGAATGGGCGAAGTCTTTCTCGCCGAAGATGTGAAGCAGCATGGACGGAAAGTCGCGCTGAAGGTCTTACTTCGATCGCTCTCCAACGAACCCAATCGCATTCGCCGATTCAAACAGGAAGCACGCGCGGTCCTCGCGCTCAATCACCCAAACATTCTAACGATCTACGAGATCGGCGAGTGGGACGACAGCCAATACATCGCAACTGAATACATCGAAGGTGAAACACTTCGAGCATATCTTTGGAATTCGCGGTTGAAGATCGACGAAGTCCTCGGGATCGCAATCCAAATCGCTATGGCGCTGGAAGCCGCGCACTCGGCCGGCATCGTCCATCGGGATATTAAACCTGAGAACATCATGTTGCGCACCGATCGCTTCGCACGTGATCGGCTCGTCAAGATTCTCGATTTCGGATTGGCGAAACTAACCGAACGCGATGAACCCGCGACCGATCCAGAAGCGGTTACGATTCCCATATCTGAAACAAATCCGGGTGCCGTCATTGGAACGACGGGTTACATGTCTCCAGAGCAGGCGCAAGGTGACGCGATTGATGCGCGGTCGGACATCTTCAGTCTGGGCGTGGTGTTGTATGAAATGGTCGCCGGAAGGCCGCCGTTCAAAGGTCGAACCGACAGCCATACAAGAGTATCGATCCTGGATCATCAGCCCCCACCGTTGTTGGACCACGCACCCGAGACACCACGGGAGCTCGAACGGATTATTAATAAGGCGCTGGCAAAGGATCGAGAGAAGCGTTACCAGACTGTTACCGACTTAAAGTTGGACCTCGAACAGGTGCGTGAGGAGATCCATGTGTCTTCTGCGCCTGCGAGACAACCATCCAATGATTTGCCCAGCCATCCGACGATCGAAGCTTCACCTATTATATCGACGCGTGGTGGAACTACTCCGACCCGAGTGTCAACTGATCACTCAACAAGTCCTGTTCCAACCACAGTCGATGAAAGCGGCAAGCGTTCGCGAGGTAAGGTGCTCTATGCAGGCATCGCTGTAGTGCTGCTAGTGCTTGTCGGTGGTTTTGTTTATTCAAAATACTTCACCGGCCCATCGATTAATTCAATCGCCGTGCTGCCGTTTGTTAATGACAGCGGTGACCCAGGTGCTGAGTATCTTTCTGATGGTCTAACCGAGAGCATCATTAACAGTCTCTCGCAGTTACCCAATCTGCGTGTGATGTCGCGCAATGCGGCATTCCGGTTCAAGGGCAACAAAGATCCGCAAGAAGCTGGTCGCAGCTTGGGCGTTGGTGCTGTTCTGAGCGGCCGTTTGGTAAAGGTCGGCGATCGATTTGTTGTAAAGACAGAACTAATCAACGTTACCGATGGATCACAGCTTTGGGGATCGGAATACAACACTAATCTTGCCGACATTCTTTCCGTCCAGGATGAAGTCTCAAAGAAGATCACGCAGAGCTTGCGAATGCGGCTGAGCGGAGAAGATCAGGAGAAGCTGGCGAAGCGTTACACTAGTGATGCTCAAGCCTACCAGCTTTATCTAAAAGGTCGTTACTTCTGGAACAAGCGGAACGAAGAGGGTTTTCGCAACGGCATCGATTTCTTCAAGCAAGCTGAAGAGAAGGACCCCACATATTCATTGGCGTTCTCTGGATTGGCAGATTCATACGCGCTTCTTTGCGACATCGGAGTTGCCGTTCCTGTCGAGGAGATGCCCAAGGCGAAAGCGGCTGCGCAAAAGGCAGTCGATACCGATCCAAACTCAGCCGAAGCCTACACGTCGCGTGCGTTTGTGAAGCTGTCGTACGACTGGGATTGGCTTGGTGCCGAAGATGATTTCAGACATGCGTTGCGTTTGAATCCCAAGTATCCGACGGCGCATCAGTGGTATGCGTCGTACCTCATGCAAATGGGCAAGTTCGATCGCGCCAAGCAGGAGATCGAAGAGGCGCATAATCTGGATCCGTTGTCGCCGATCATCAGTTCGAACTCAGGCCTCTACTCCTATTACGAGCACCAGTACGACGACGCAATCAGCAAGTACAAACTAACATTGCAAACGGATCCTGACTTCTGGGTCGCTCGACATTACCTGGCGCTGGCGCATGTGCAGAAAGCAATGTTTGATGACGCAATTGCTGAATTGCGATCATTAATCAAAGCGCCACCCACTGGACCAGTGCCGGATGAAATCGTTGCGGCGGAGACTGAAGCGACTGCGTCACTCGGTTTCGCGTATGCGATGGCTGGAAAACGCAGTGAGGCGATGGCGATCATTGATCAGTTACATCGGCTCGCGCAGAAACGTTATGTGTCGGGACTGTACTTTGCGATTGTGTATGCTGGCTTGAAAGATAACGATCACGCTATCGAGTATTTGAACAAGGCGTTTGAGAGCCGTCATCCCGGATTAGTGTTGATAAGGATCGAGCCGATGTTTGATGCGCTACGATCGGACGAGCGATTCAAACAACTTGTAAAGCGCTTCGAACCCATCCCTCAGTAATCGTTCCAACATCGCCCACCACGAGTCTTTGAAACATACAGTCAATGTGCACGGCAGTGAGTTTTTAGGGGCGTTTCGTTGAGGAACGATGGTTGCCAACAGTATTACCGGGACGGCGACGTATGCTCGCTAAGGACGCTAACTCAAGGAGGACAAACTAATGGGTTTACCCAATAGAGATGAGCTCGAAGGAAAATTTGATCAAGCTAAAGGTAAGACAAAGGAAACCATCGGTCGCGCAGTGAACGATCGCGATCTCGAGGCAGAGGGCGAGGTGGACCACGCCGGCGGGAAAGTCCAAGAGGGCTTTGGCAAGGCGCGGCGCAAGGTTGGCGAGGCGATCGAAGACGTCGCCGACGATATCAAACGCTAGTTTTTACCTCAGCTAACACGAACGAGAGGCCTGTGACGAAAGTCACAGGCCTTCGTTCATATTGTCCGCGGCCTGGAGAATTTTCCGAATGAGTTATTCAGTTCGAACGTGTTGTGCGCCTAGTTCATCGAGAAGATCTTCGAGTCGATCAATTTCTTCATCTGAACGCGCTTCCACGCCGATGAGAATTCCACCGCCGCGAATTTCAGCGTCATATACCTTGGCGCGATATTCCGGTATTCCGGCTCCGACCAATGCACCGATCAAGCCGCCAGTAACTCCCCCTGCACCTGCGCCTGCCAACGCCGCGGCAATTGGACCAGCGATTACCAGGTTGATGCCCGGCAAGAACAACGTCGAGCCGACAGCTGCTATCGCCGCGAGAACTGCGCCGACAGCTCCACCGAGCGCGCCACCAATGCCGGCGCCGTCTGCTGCGTGTGATTTAGCCTGTAATGCAAATTCCTTGGTCCGCGTAGCGTCAGACATCAACACGCTAATATCATCGCGCGTATAACCGCGCTTCAGTATCGCGTCGACGCCTGCCTCAGCTGCGACCCGGCTTCGAAAAAGTCCTGTCACTAATTTTGGTTTAGCCATTACAATCCCTCCCAACACAGAATCGTGCGAAAGTATTGATTCGCAACAGGCGTGCCCGACGGAACCGGTTGAGTATTGCTTTGTAACCTGACGTTTCACGCGAGTCGGCGGAGAAGAGCAGGATGCTAAACAAAACACAAACGGGGCCATCTGTTTGAGTATGATACGGACTCGGGCTATCGATAGAGTTCGCGATTAAAGAACGGGAGCGAAGCGACCGATTTCAACTAGCAATGCACTAAACTATGTGAAATCGGTCGCTTCGCTCCCGTTCTAATTGAGTTCGTTTGTTGCGACGCAAAACCGTTTCAGATGAGGATCCTTCAGATTAGTTCAGCGGCGTCGTTCGCCGGCGGAGAGCGACACGTCGTCGATCTAACAAATGCGCTGACCGCGCGCGGTCATGAACTTTACGCAGCGGTTCGTCCGAATTCACCTCTAATCCCTGAACTGCGGATTCCATCCAACAACATCAAAACGTTCTCGCTGCGAAACGCATTCGACGTAAGCAGCGCGCGTCAACTCGCCCGACTGGTTAAGCAGCAAAGGATTGATGTGGTGCATGCTCACATGGCGCGTGATTATTCACTTGCGGCATATGCCACGCGGGGCGCCTCAATTACCAAGTTTGTCGTAACGCGACACGTCCTGTTCCCTCTCAATCGCTTTCACACACGAACACTAGCCCTTGCCGCGTGCGTCATTGCAGTGTCTGAAGCGACGGCGCGATCCATAAGATCGCAACGATTGGTGCCGCCAGAAAAGATAAGAGTGATCAAGAACGGCATCGACGTCGAACGGTATACCCATGGTCAAAGCAGATCGGAATATCGCTCCGCCTTACGCGTGCCAGTTGACTGTCAGTTGATCGGATCGATTGGGGAATTGCGTCGTCTGAAGCGTCATGATGATTTCATCAGGGCGGCAGCAATCGTCGCGCGCGATAATCCATCCGCATATTTCGTTTTGGCCGGCTCTGGGGCATCGTCTGACGGAGTTGAACGCGAGTCTCTTGAGCAACTCGTAGATCAACTCGGTTTGAAAGAGCGATTTCGATTTCTCGGATGGTTGGGCAACTCAGCAGATCTACTTCGATCACTCGATGTTTTCGTTTCAGCGTCTGAAACCGAATCGTTCGGACTAGTGATCGCGGAGGCCATGGCTGCAGGTGCGGCTGTCGTAGCAACCGCAACTGACGGCGCGCGCGAAGTTACTGGGGAAGGGGAGACCGGCATCTTGGTCCCGATCGGCTCAAGCGAAGAGATTGCAAAAGCTATAGCATCACTCTTGACTGACGATACGGGACGCCGTGAGTTGGCGGCTCGCGGTGAGGCGCGAGTGAAGCAGGTATTCAGCCTCGATCGTATGGTTGATGAAACGGAAAGACTATACAAGTCACTTTGATCCAAGTGTCTGAGCGTTCTCGGCTTTGGTCAGCGGTCTCTGCGTCTCGGCGTCCTCCGCGTTTCCCTTGGACTCATCAGGCACAGTCCATAAACCCATTAATTGACTGTATTACCTGTTAGCGCATCGATTTTGGCGGCGAGAATGAAATCGCTCTCAGTTAATCCATCGATCTTGTGAGTCCAAATACGAATCTCCGCGCTACCCCATCCGAAACAGATGTCTGGATGATGACCTTGTTCTTCAGCTAAATCGCCAACCTTATTGACGAACTGTTGTGCTTCTCGAAAGTCTTTGAAGCGATAGTTCTTCTTCAAATGATGTTGGTCAACGGCGGTCCATCCATGGAGCTGTCGTAAGAAACCTTCAATTTCATCCTGTTGTAGAGGTGGGACGCCACCCCGGCACGGCACGCATTGTCGACTTGCGAGTCCAGTCATTTTGAAATCTCCTTGAATAGTGAATCGTGAATCGTAAATAGTGGTTCTCACCGTTCACTAGTCACGATTCACTATTCACTGCTTTCTTTAATATCGCTATTTGTCCGGCGTGATACAGATCATGCTGTACGCCGCCATGCAGTGTTACGTAAACACTTGAATACGTCGTGGAAGGATCGTTGATGATTGGTTGATTGAGTCGAGCGTCGTCAAGCCCGCCGATTTTATCGAGCAGTTGTTGGTGCGTGGCAACCAGTTCATCTTTTGTTTTCTGCCACGCGGCTTCGCTTGTGTCAGACACCGCCGGCCAGTCTTCTTCGTCGGTGAGTTGGGCTGGGTCGCCATTGAGCCGCCGCAAACATGCTCGTTCCCAGGCGGCGATGTGACTGACTAGTTGCCAGATCGAATGCGCCGACGGAATCGGGCGCGCGGCAGCCTGAGCAGCTGTTACTCCTTCAAGCAGCGCCATGACTGACGGTCCATGCCACGCGTTTCCGTCGAAGGCACGACGAAACTGATCAGAAATTCTCTCAATCTCGGTCATCAATATCTCCTGAACCGTATTAGTGACTTGATTCTACAATCCGGCCGGGTTTTTCGACAGGACGCCAAGATTACAAGATGATCAGATGTGGTAAGGGAAGTGACCGTAGATCCTGTAGTTCTGAAATCCTGTCAGAGTCAGGTTGGTCTGGTTGGCGCTTGCGAAGTGCTTGCTTGAACGGATAGTCTTACGACAAGCCTTCGCAAATCAGTTCATCGCCGGCAAGCACGCTGAACATAACCGTTCGCAGTGTTTTGCTTTGGTCAGGAGGATCTTGTGGCGATTATTCGACCGTTCAACGCTCTCCGTCCGTCGCCGCCCCAAGCCAAAGACGTGTCAAGCGTGCCGTACGACGTTGTAAACACAGAAGAAGCGCGCGCATTGGCGAACGGAAATCCGCTCAGTTTTCTGCACGTGTCGCGCCCCGAGATCGATCTTCCCGACGGAACTGATATCTACAGCGATCAGGTGTATCGCAAAGGCGTCGAGAACTTTCAGCGTCTCATTGAAACCGCTCCCCTCGAACGCGAAGCAGAACCAAGCCTGTACTTGTATCGCCTGGTCATGGGAAATCATTCGCAGACTGGTGTAGTAGCGGCCAGTTCAATCGATGAATACGATCGCGACATCATTCGAAAACACGAACGCACAAGACGCGATAAAGAAGACGACCGCACCCGGCATATGCTGATGCTTCGCGCACAGACCGGACCTGTCTTTCTAACCTACCACCGTCGCCTGGAGATCGATGAACTTGTTGCGACGGAGACTTCGAGGGATCCGCTCTTCGACTTCACTTCGGACGATGGCGTGAAACACACGGTGTGGCGGGTTCGTGATCCTGAAGCCTTCGTCAATCAGTTTGCCCATGTGCCATTGACGTATATCGCTGATGGTCATCATCGCGCTGCAAGTGCGAGCCGTGCGCGAGCCGAATTGAAAGAACAAAGTTTCGCGCATACTGGCAAAGAGAGTTACAACTTCTTCCTGACTGTAATCTTCCCCGATTCGCAACTTCAGATACTTGCTTACAATCGCGTAGTTAAAGATTTGAATGGCCTTTCGAAAGAGGAGTTTCTCAACGAGGTTCGCCGGCAGTTTGACCTCTCTGAGAACGGGAATCCGGAACCTCGTGCACCCGGGCACTGGAGCATGTATCTCGATGCTGCCTGGTATGGTTTACAACTTTCGTCGCAAGCCACATTGCCGACTGGCACCGTCGGTTCGCTCGACGTGAGTGTTCTTCAAGATCGCCTGCTGGCGCCGATTCTCGGCGTCAAAGACGTGCGCACCGACAAACGGATTGACTTCGTTGGCGGATTACGAGGCACGAAAGAGTTGGAGCGACTTGTGAATGAAGGAAAAGCGGCAGTCGCCTTCTCGCTGTTTCCGACGACTGTGGAACAATTGTTAATGGTTTCGGATGCGAATGAGATCATGCCGCCGAAGTCGACCTGGTTTGAGCCGAAGCTCAGGGATGGATTGTTGATCCATGAGATTTGAAGGCAGAGCTTTGTGCTTGGTACTTCGTACTTAGTATTTAGTATTTAGTATTTAGTCCTTGGTACTGAGTACTTTGGTAAGTACAAAGTTTAAAGCACAAACTGAACAAAGCTCAAAGCACAAAGCACAAAGTTCAAAGCACAGCACAAAACCAATGCGAGTTCTCATTGCCGATAAATTCGAACAGTCTGGCCGTGACGGTCTGAAGAGTCTTGGTTGCGAGGTGTCGTATGAACCCGACGCGAAGGACGACAGCCTTGTGACCGCAATCAAAAACTCGGCGCCTGATGTCTTAGTCGTGCGCGGTACTAAAGTCACGGAACCGATGCTGGATGCTGGCCCAATCAAGCTCGTCGTTCGCGCAGGAGCGGGATACAACACGATCGATGTGGCCGCGGCTTCGAAGCGCGGCATCTACGTTTCAAACTGTCCGGGAAAGAACTCGATTGCGGTTGCGGAGCTCGCCTTCGCCCTGATCCTTGCGCTCGACCGCCGCGTTGCCGATAACGTGATAGCCCTTCGTCAGGGTCAGTGGAACAAAAAAGAGTTTTCCAAAGCCCGCGGTCTCTTTGGTCGCACGCTCGGGTTAATTGGCGTCGGAAAAATCGGCCAGGAAATGATTCCACGCGCGCACGCGTTTGGAATGCCTGTTGTCGCGTGGAGTCGTAGCCTGACGGCTGATCGCGCCGCGTCCCTTGGCGTCGAATACAAACAGACAGCCCTCGACGTCGCGCGGGCTGCGGACATCGTCAGTGTTCACCTTGCGCTGAAGCCGGAAACGAAAGGCGTCATCGGCGCGGATTTCTTCAACGCGATGAAAGAAGGCAGCTATTTCATCAACACGGCGAGGGGCGAGGTTGTCGATCAAAATGCACTAGCGCAAACGATGACGACGCGCGGTATTCGTGCGGGATTAGATGTCTTCGCAATTGAACCAACAAGTGGCAATGGCGAATTTCAGGATCCGATTGTCCATGAAGCTAATCTTTACGGCACACATCACATCGGAGCTTCAACCGATCAGGCACAGGAAGCCATCGCTGCAGAGACAGTTCGCATCGTTCGTGAATTCAAAGAAACCGGTAAAGTGCCGAACGTCGTCAACCTCGCCCAACAGTCTCCTGCTACCTACCGCCTGGTAGTTCGTCATCTCGACCGTCCAGGTGTGCTCGCCGGAGTGCTCGACGCGATCAAGAGCGAACAGATCAATGTCCAGGAGATGGAAAACATCGTATTCGAAGGGGCCGCCGCCGCCGTCGCCCGCATCAACCTCGACAACGCACCCTCCACCGGAATGCTGAATAAATTGCGCTCCGAAAGCGCCGACATACTCGAGTTGAATCTTATTCAGCTACGTTAGGCGATGAATGCAACTCTTATTACAGGCAGTTCGAGCGGGATTGGCGCAGCGTTCGCCCGCAAGCTTGCGAGACGTGGACGGAATGTTCTGCTGGTTGCACGGTCTGAAGACAAGCTGATCACGCTTTGTAACGAGCTGGGGCGAATCACTGGTGTTCGAGCGCAGTATTTCGCGCTCGATTTAAGAGAACCGACTGCTTGTGAGCGGTTGTTTGAAGAGACGAAGAAACGTCAACTCGAGATCGACATGCTCGTGAACAACGCCGGTTTCGGGTCGATGGACGACTTCGCGCGTTTGGATTTGGAAACGGAACTGAAGATGGTTGATCTAAACGTGCGGAGTGTTGTCGAGTTGACGCACCGGTTCCTTGGCCCGATGCGCGAGCGAAAGCAAGGGACGATCATCAACGTTGCCTCCACCGCCGGATTTCAAGCGGTCCCCTTCATGGCTACTTACGCCGCGACGAAAGCGTTTGTGCTGTCGTTCTCGGAAGCGCTATGGGAAGAGAATCGAAGACATGGAATTCATGTAATGGCACTCTGTCCGGGAGTGACCGAGACGAATTTCTTTGAGGCGTCGAACATGGATCGTCCACCGATGCGTACTATTCAAACACCCGAAGAAGTGGTTGATGCGGCGTTACGTGGACTGGCGCGGGGAAAGAGCAGCGTCGTTTCAGGTTGGACCAACTATCTGATGGTCGAGGCAGAACGTTTTGTTCCGCGATCGTTGGTCATTAAAGTAGCAGGCAAAGCGCTTCGCTCGCACGTCGAAGAAGATAGTGAATAGTGAATGGTGAATCGTCAATCGTCAGCACCACTCAACTCTCTGGGCTGCCTCGGCGTACTCTGCGTCTCTTGCGGTTATTCTTCGACCTACAAACACAAACCTCTGAATCGAAGCGAGACCTGTTTCTATTTTTCTGAGCGTTAATGCTGTTTAGAGGAAAACCGCAAGAGACGCAGAGTACGCCGAGGTGCAGAGACTTGAGCACTAATCACGAAATCGCGGTTCGACTGACGATTCACTATTCGTTATTCACGATTCACTAAATCGGAGGCTTTATGACAGAACGCATTTTTAATTTCAGTGCTGGCCCGGCGGTGTTACCACTCCCTGTGCTCGAAGAAGCCCAGCGCGATCTCCTCAGTTTGCCGGGTGTCGGGATGTCGGTGATGGAAATTAGCCATCGCTCGAAGACGTTTGACGAGATCATCGGAAGCGCCGAGTCAGGATTACGCGAACTACTCGGAATTTCAGCGAACTATCACGTGCTGTTCTTGCAAGGCGGCGCTAGTTTGCAGTTTTCAATGGTGCCGATGAATCTCTTGCCGGCTGACGGAAGCGCCGACTACATCGTTACCGGGAGTTGGGGGAAGAAGGCTGTGAAGGAAGCCAAGAAAGTCGGCGCTGTCAGCATTGCTGCGACTATGGCAGACGGCGGCTTTACTCGCATTCCCAGCCAGGAAGAATTGCAATTGAATTCCAACGCAGCTTACGTCCACATCACTACGAATGAAACTATCGAAGGTGTGGAGTGGAAGAAAGAGCCTGAACTTGGTTCTGTGCCGCTAGTAGCTGACGCTTCTTCCGACATTCTTTCGCATCGCATCCCTGTCGAGAAGTACGGTCTGATTTATGCCGGCGCTCAAAAGAACATGGGACCAAGCGGCGTGACACTCGTGATCATTCGCGACGACCTGTTGCAACGCATTCCTGATGGTCTTCATACAATGCTTGACTACCGAACTCACACGGAGAACAAGTCGCTCTACAACACGCCGAACACCTGGGGCATTTACATTCTTAATCTCGTCTGCAAATGGGTGAAAGAAAAAGGCGGTCTTGCGGTGATGGAACAGGAGACCACCGAGAAGGCGCAGTTAGTTTACGACGCCATCGACTCCACTTCTTTTTATCGCGGTCATGCAGACTCTGATTGCCGCTCAATTATGAATGTAACATTCCGTCTACCGTCAGAGGAGCTGGAAAAGAAGTTCACTACGGAGGCGACGGCGCAAGGTCTCGATGGTTTGAAAGGACATCGTTCTGTCGGCGGCATTCGCGCATCGATCTACAATGCATTCCCGCGCGCCGGAGTCGAAGCGCTCGTATCATTCATGCGCGATTTTGAACGCAAGAACGGCTGAACGCGCGGTGTAATAATTGTAGGGGCGGCCCTCCGTGGCCGCCCCTTGATGTCGCGTAAGGATTCGACGCCGAAGAAATGGGGCGGCCCTCCGTGGCCGCCCCTTGATGTCGCGTAAGGATTCGACGCCGAAGAAATGGGGGCGGCCACGGAGGGGCCGCCCCTACAATTAGACCGTTAGAAGTCACCGGCTAATGACACAAGGTCAGT
>JBKPMX010000040.1:0-12591 GCA_046765655.1 Acidobacteriota bacterium | reverse complement strand
GTTTCGAAACGCGTGCTACAGGTGGCCACGAAGCGCCACCCCCGGACAAATCATTCGCGAGATGGTTTCCGTCAATCCAACAGACGCAAACGATCCTTGGCCTCATCGCTCCCGCATGAGCTTCGATGATTCCCAGTTAGTGGTGCATGAGTAAAGAAGAGAAAGTGCTGGCGGCGAACCGTGCTGCGTTTCACAACTACCATATTTCTGATAAGTACGAAGCTGGTATCGCATTGACGGGGACCGAAGTTAAGAGCGCAATGGATGGACGCGTTCAGTTGAAGGAGGCTTACGTCTCAGTGCGCGACGGCGAGGCCTGGTTGTTTAATGCGCACATCTCGCCGTATTCTCACGGCAATCGTGAGAACCACGAGCCAATGCGGACGCGCAAGCTCTTGCTCCACAAACGTGAAATCGAGAAGTTGGACGAGGTTTCGGTCAAACAAGGCATGACTCTCGTTCCAACGCAGGTGTATCTTAAGAACGGCCGAATCAAAGTTGAAGTTGGAGTCGCGCGCGGCAAAAAACTCTACGACAAGCGCGAGGCTGAAATGCGTCGAACCGTCGATCGCGAAACGAGAGCGCAATTGAAAGAACGGAATCGATGACCACTCGGTGCGATGCACTTATTAACTTTTCGCGAAGGTTGGGAGCGACTAGTTCAGAACAGGAGCGAAGCGACTGCCTAACTGTCGCGAGGTTTCTATTTGGTGGTGAGGCAGTCGCTTCGCTCCTGTTCTGAATTAATCGCATGTCGAAGACACGAACTGAGGAGATATCACTCACATGGAATTTGAAGCCAGCGTTAGTCCTTACGAACAACTTGATGTTCACGCATTGGCAGTTGCGGTTTTCAAAGATGAAAAGCCTTCCGAATCGTTTCTTAAGCAATTAGATGAAATGTCCGGCGGCCTGGTTAAATCGGCAATCGAAGCAGAGGAGTTTTCCGGCAAAGAGGGTGAGACGGCTTATTTTCACCTCGTCGGGAATAGCAAGATAAAGGCGCGAAGGTTGTTACTAGTGGGAGTTGGTGATCCGAAGGACTACAAAACCCCTCAAGTTTCGCAAATGGCTGGAACATCTGTGCGCTCGCTGCGGTCAAAGAACGCGAAGACCATCGCCATCGTGCCTCGAGCAACCGGAGACGCTAAATCGATTGGCGGCGCGACCGTGGAAGGATCTTTGATAGGTAGTTTCGAGCCGGACAAATATCGCACGGTCGACAAGGACCAAAAGAGTATCGACCGCGTTGTTGTCTGTATTGATGGAGCCAAAGAAGAATCGATCAAAGCCGGTCTAGACAGGGGGCGTGTTGTTGGTGAGTCGGTGAACTTCACGCGTGATCTGGCAAACGAACCAGGCGCATCGATGACACCCACTGATATGGCCGCCCGTGCACGTCAAATAGCCGAACAGTTTGGACTGACTGTCGATATCCTAGATGAAGATCGCATGGAACAGGAGGGAATGGGTTCACTCTTAAGTGTCGCGCGTGGATCTGATCAACCGGCGACGCTAATTGTCCTTAAATACACACCGGCAAATTATAAAGAGGACGGGAAAGGCCTTTTGGCGTTCGTCGGGAAGGGCGTCACGTTCGATTCGGGCGGCATCTCGTTGAAGCCGGGCGAGAATATGGAGTTGATGAAGTACGACATGACTGGTGGCGCAACTGTGTTGGGTGCAATGCGGGCTATCGCTCAAATCAAACCGCCAATCCCCGTGCTTGGGTTGGCTCCTTGCACAGAGAACTTGCCGTCGGGTAAAGCGACGAAACCCGGCGATGTTGTTCGGGCGATGACTGGGAAGACGATCGAAATTATCAACACTGATGCTGAAGGCCGGTTGATCCTGGCAGATGCTATCGCTTACGCCAAAAAGCTCGGCGCTACGAAAGTGATCGATATGGCGACCCTAACGGGAGCCGTTTCGATCGCGCTCGGCGACGTTAACGCGGCAGTCCTGGGAACAGATCAAGATCTGATCAACGAAATTATCGCTTCAGGTCAGGAGGTCGGCGAAAAGTTCTGGCAGTTACCGTTGGACAAGGAATATTCGAAACAGATCAAGTCAGACATTGCCGATATCAAGAATGTTGGCGGTCGGAAGGCTGGGACGATAACCGCAGCTGCGTTTCTGAAGGAATTTGCGGACGGTTTGTCATGGGCCCATCTCGACATTGCCGGCACCGCATGGGGCGATGACGCTAAGCCATATCGGTCGAAGGGGCCGACCGGAATCGCGGTTAGGACGTTACTTAACTTTGTGGACCGTGCAGTCAGTAAGCGTTGACCGAAAATACGACGTGTCTAATACTGGAAACACGATACATCAACGTGTCTACGATTGCGGACAAGAATAGACTCGATTTGTTGGGATTCTGAGGTTTGGGTGCGTGGCACGATGATTGTTGAGTAAGTGGCAACTACCAAAGGGCGCGAGTCGCCTTATACGTCCTCGCCCCCTCGATTGCCGCTCGAGGTAATTTTTTCCCGGCCGCCCCTTTGGACCCCCTCATATTCCCAGCTTTTCGTTCTACTCTCTCGGAACAACCCGGCAGCCAAACTTGAATATGGTGCTATAATTTCCGCGGCTGCAGCGGTCTCCTCTGGTGCCAGGTAATTCATCGCTGGCTTTTAAAGATTCAGGAAAGCACAGTGATCGACTACTACAGACTTTTAGGTGTTAAGGCTACTGCCTCGCAGGCTGAGATTAAATCGGCTTATCGTAAGCTTGCGCGCAAACACCATCCTGACGTTAATCACGATTCAAAATCCGCCGCAGAGCAGTTCGCCTTAATCTCGAAGGCATACACGATCCTTAGTGACCCACAAGAGCGCGCCTACTACGACGATCAACTGAACACACAAAGAACGCGCGGTTACTCAATTTTTGATTCCAATAATCCGCACGCGAAGCGCGCTCGGAATCTAGCGATCCAGGCGAAGTGGGACCGTTTGGTGGACGAAGTTCTTGAGCGGGATCGACTCGAAAACCGCGAACGTCAACGTGCAGTCTTCACGACCGTGTCGCTGTTTCTCTCCACATTTTTTCTGGCCTTAATTCGGCCACAACTATGGTCAGTCTTCAATCCATTTGGTAGAGCAATCGTGCTTGCGCTGTTTGTTCTGGGAATCTGGCACCTGACGACGCGCTTAAAAGAATACTTCGCTCATTACACCTACATTCCGAAGACTATTCAGGACACAATCTTTCGTGAAGATGCAACTCCGGAACAGCCCTTCACGCGACTTTCGGCTTATACATTTCTGTTGGTTGGTTATGCGCTGAGTGCCGGAATCGGGTTGTATATCGGTTGGCACACGCAAGACTTCTTTATCGACTTGAACAGTCTCTTTCGTCATCAGGTGGCCGAAGTGCAATCATACACATCTGCCTCGCTAGTCGTGCCCGATCTAGTCCTTTACCCTCCGATCGCTGTGCTGATAATCGACACGGTGCATAGCATCGCTTCGCGCATAGATTAGTTTTCTAATCCCGCAAAATCTTGCCTCGGCCGATTTCGCTCGTGTATATTTCTGCCCCCAACTATTAGGTCAACTGACTGACACCGGAAATCGATCTGACTTCAGGTCAAACAAAGGACTGTGAAATGGCAACGTCAGCAAGCCAGCGCCAATTTCTCGCTTTGAAACTCGATTCGCTAACGGACTCGGAAGTTCAAGAGGTGTTGGATTACATCGCGATAATGGAGTCGATGAGACGTTCGCGTGCGGTGCCTTCGATCTGGGAAGACGAAGTGCTCGCGGTGTTGGCGGACGCTCGTGAGAATCAAAGAGCGAGACAAGCTTTTGAATGGGAGGCAGTTCGCAGAAAGGCCGAACGACGCGCCGCTGCAAAAGCAAACGCCGCCATTTGAATGAGTAGTTGCAGGCTGAAAAGATATTCGTCGTATGCGGTGGCAGCTCTGATTGCTTGCCTCCCGTGGTTTGCCATTCCTCGCTCAGTCGCCGCCGTCCAAACTCCGGAAACACTTACTCCGTCACAACGCGAAATTCAGAAACAGCAAGACCGCCTCGGGTCTTCGTCTGATGAGGATCGGCGTGATGCAGTCATGCTCCTGGGTGCAATGCACTTACCTGAAGCGTCGCGTGTGGCTGCTCGAACATTAACGGACGGTTCCGCGAAGGTCCGTGCGGTTGCAGCGAAAGCAGTTGTTTATTTACCTGCGGGTGAGAGTGTGCCACTGCTGCTGCCGGTTCTTCAGGACCGTGATGAGTTTGTGCGTCGCGAAGCGGTTTACGCACTCGGCTTAACGCACAGCCGAAGTGCGACTGCCGCAGTTGTCGATCGATTACTGAACGATAAAGAAGATGGCGTGCGTGCGGCAGCGGCAGTTGCGCTAGCCGACATCGCTGATGAAACGAGTGTCGTGACGTTATCAACCGTTCTGACCGGGCAAGCGAAGAGGAAAGGCAAACCGGAGCGAAACGACTTTGTGTTGCGCGCCGCCGCAACAGCACTTGGGCATATTCGAAGTCCCGCTGGTGTGCCCGCACTCGTCACCACGTTGAGAAACGAAAAGTTATCCAGCGACGTGCGGCGAGAGGCGGCTACAGCCCTCGGAACAATTGGTGATCCAACTGCGATCGACGCACTAAATCAGGCGGTCAACTCACCAGACCCGTATCTATCTCGTATTGCCTTTGAATCACTGAAGAAGATCTCGCGTTGATTCAAGCTTCCAGAAATTGCGCAACGAATGTCCGATACGCTTTAAGCTTGTCGTCGACCCTCCTAACACTCAAGCTGACAGAAACCCATCAACATTTATTGAGCCGTTTCTGTGCAAGTTGAGTGTTGGGAAGGTCGACGACAAGCTAAAGGAAGCTCTGAATAAGTTGCTAGAGGGGCTATTCAGTACCATCCGCGGTAGTGGATGGCCACCGCTCAACGCTCGCGACATCAGATCGATCTGAGTTGGATCCTGGCCATCCGCTACTGCGCATGGTACTGAATAGCGTACATCGCAACTTATTCGGAGCTCTTCAACTTGTCGATGACTCACGCTAAGGTAAAGCTGAGACGTAAATTCATACTTTGGCGAAGCACGACAAGCTTAAAGCGTATCGGACATTCGTTGAGCGATTTCGTTCTAGTGTGAGCAAAACAAAAGTGCCGCCCAAAATTTGAGCGGCACTTTCATTATTAACTCTTCGCGAAAATCACTGGCTCTCAGACTTGTCGCCGCGGCTACCTTTCTTCGCCGCCTTCGATGCCTGCGGTATCGGTAAACCAACACCGCCTGAGAACGACTCGCCCGGACCTTCTTCAACACCCTTGCCTTGCGGCAGATCTTGAATCAGCGCACCACCAGAGCTCTTCGAAAACACCAGCCGGTTGCTCTTGTCATCGATGTCGATGTGCACCAGATCGCCCAGTCCGATCTGACCTGTCGCAACTAGATTGGATAACGGGTACACGAGGAAACGCTCAACTGAACGCTTCAAGTGGCGTGCGCCATATTTGAAATCCAATCCTTCCTTCAGCAGCATATCTTTGGCTGTGTCGGAACACTGAAACACAAACTTAGTTCCAGCCGACTGCATGATTCGATCCTGTACTGCCTGGAGTTCGAGATCGAGGATCTGTCGGAGGTGATGTTCTTTTAACGAGCGGAACACCACAACCTTATCGATCCGGTTCATAAACTCCGGAGAGAACTTTCGTCGCGCCGCTTCAACTGCAGTGCGATAGATCTTTTGATCGACTTCAGTATCATTCGGCGCTTTGGTGCCCTTGCCTGGCGCAAAACCGATACCGCCGGAAATCAATTCCGACATCTCACGCGCGCCGAGGTTCGACGTCATGATGACCATCGTCTTTGAGAAATCGACGCGACGGTTGTCACCGAGCGTGAGCGTCGCCTTGTCGAGAATGCCGAGCAGCAGTTGCCACAGACTGTCGGAAGCTTTTTCGATCTCGTCGAACAGAACGAGCGAAACCTTCATGTCGTCCGTGTGCATGCGATCGAGGTTCTCCTGAGTCAGCATCGGCGAAGTTTCACGATGGCCCAGGTATCCCGGGGGAGAACCGATCAGCTTGGCAATCTCGTGTGAGTGCTGAAACTCCGCGCAGTCGATCTTTACGACGGCGTTCGGATCGCCATAAAGAACTTCAGCCGCAGCTTCAATCACGCGAGTTTTGCCTGAGCCGGTTGGACCGAGAAATAGCATCGTTCCAATCGGACGGTTTGGTGGATTCATGCCCGCGAGAAAAATCTGGTAGAGGCCACTCATGCGCCTCACAGCGCGCTCCTGGCCAACAATGCGTGCAGTAAGGCGCTCTTCAAAATCCTGAGCACGCGGGCTCTTCTGATCTGGATCAAGGTAGACCGTACCCATATTCTCCATGTCTCGTGTTCTCGTCACTTCTGTCTCAGCTAACATTGTCGTTCTTCTCCTCACGAGTGCGGTCGGGGCAACCTTTTGGTCTGTTTACCTTGTGCGATATGCACATTGGTCCACTCGCCTAACCTAACTATGCAAAGAACGATCCGTTAGCCTCCTTGATGCATATACGTGTCGGAGCATTATCCGATTCCGGTCGAAGTGGCAAATATCTAGGATTCGGCTGGATGCTATATATACAACTCTGCCACAATTGTCATCACAAATTATTGAATAGCCTTAAGTAAGGTCGAGTTGTGTAAAGACTGTGTAAAGAGGCGCTGACAAATCCTGTCAACGAACGCTGACAATTAGTGTTGGGGCTAAAGTGCGCGAACGCGCGGGTAAAACTGGTGCACCTTTTGAGACAAGGGTCACCCAAAAACAGCATTTTAGATTGATGATTTTACTTTCGTGATTGGCCTAACCATTATTGACACTGCGTCGTACCCAGGGAAGAGAGTTACCGACAGTCTCTTCAATCTGCAATCTAAAACCTAAAATCTTCAATACCCTAGTCGTAGTATTCCAGTCCGAGGTGCGTGATCAGATCTTCTCCACGCAGATGCCGCAGAGTGTTCTTTAGCTTCATTAGCTGGATGAAGATGTCGTGTTCCGGATAAAGTCCCGGCGCAGTCTGCGGCGATTTGAAGTAGAAAGATAGCCACTCCTGTACGCCTTTCATGCCCGAGCGCTGCGCCAAATCAAGAAACAGCGCGAGATCAAGAACGATAGGAGCCGCTAAGATTGAATCGCGGCAGAGGAAATCGATCTTGATTTGCATCGGGTAGCCGAGCCAGCCGAAAATGTCGATGTTGTCCCAGCCCTCTTTGTTATCACCGCGCGGTGGGTAATAGTTAATGCGGACAACATGCGAAAAGTCTTTGTAGAGACTTGGATAAACCTCGGGTTGCAGGATGTACTCGAGTACTGAGAGTTTCGACTCTTCTTTCGTCTTGAATGAATCTGGATCGTCGAGAACTTCTCCATCGCGATTACCAAGAATATTCGTCGAATACCAACCATGAAGTCCAAGCATGCGCGCCTTTAACCCGGGCGCGATAATTGTCTTCATCAAGGTTTGACCCGTCTTGAAGTCCTTGCCGCAAATCGCCAACTTGTTTTGGTCCGCCAGCGTCATTAACGCCGGAAGATCAACAGTCAGATTTGGGGCCCCATTAGCGAATGGAATCCCTGACTTTAGAGCGGCGTAAGCGTAGATCATCGACGGCGCGATCGCTTTGTGGTTGTCGCGCATCGCTTTCTCAAAAGATTCGATCGTCTTGTGAACCGACTGCGGCTTCAGGAACACTTCTGTTGAAGCAGCCCAGATCATAACCACGCGCGAACATTTGTTCTTCTTCTTCCAGTCGGCAATCTCTTCTATCAATTGTTCGGCGAGTTCGAGTTTGTTCTTTCCAGTCTTTACGTTCGTTCCACTCAGGCGCTTCACGTATTGCTGATCGAACACCGCTTTCATCGGCTTGATTTTTCTGAGCGGCTCTTTCAGTCGTGCCAGAAGTTCTTTCTCGAGAACCCCGGCGTTGAGCGCCGCTTCGTATGCGGAATCGGGAAAAATGTCCCACGCGCCGAACACTAGATCCTTCAGATTCGCAAGCGGCACGAAGTCTTTAATCAGCGGAACGCGATTGTCTGTTCGCTTGCCAAGACGGATTGTTCCCATCTGAGTGAGGCTTCCGATCGGTTGCGCAAAACCTTTCTTGATTGCTTCGACACCGGCGATGAAAGTTGTGCTTACCGCTCCCAGACCGACGAGTAACACGCCCAGCTTGCCTTCTGCGGGTTTGATCTCAGTTTGCTTTGCGACTGGCATTAATGGTTCTCCTGATGATTGATTTAGGAATGATACTGGCTGGCGCATATCAGTTTAGGTGGTATCTTGCTATTTATCGGCGACGGATTGCTTATGTCAGTTTCGCGTGACGTTTTACTGCAATGGCCGACAGTCAGTACCGTCCGCCGTAGCGGACGGGTGCGAAGCTAGAGTGGCAGTTGGTAATTGCGAACCAGGAGTTTGCCGTTGACGCCAGTGCAGTTCTATTAACGACTTGGCTTCGCACCCATCCGCTAGCGCGGACGGTACTGACTGTGGCCCACTGCGTTGACATCAGTCGATCAGCGCCTTGCGAAACTCCCGGGGCGTGGTCCCAGTCGCGCCCCGAAATGCTTTCGTGAAGTGACTCGAACTCAGATAACCAACCTTCGCGGCTATGGCGTTGATTGAAAGCGAGTGATCCGCGAGCAGCAACTGTGCTTTCTGGGTCCGAATCGCAGCCAGGTAGTTGTGCGGAGTTACGCCGGTTATCTTCTTAAATAAACGCGCAAAATGAAACGTGGAAAGATAAGAAGCCGCCGCCAGATCTTTCAGGGAAAGGTTTTGCTCAAGCTGGCTATGCATCAGTTCGATCGACTTGCGAATCCTCCGGTCGATCAATCCGACTCGCGAGATTTCCAGTTCGTCTGAACGGCGGGCTACAGAATGTTGTCTGAGGACTTGGACTAACATCTGTTCTACTAACGCCCGCATAAGGATTTCACGTCCCGGTTCGTCCGCGAGCAGCTCCTTTTGCAAACTCAACAACAAGCGATTCAGTGAATCGTCATTTGTCAATGGTTCCGGCGGAAAAGCGATCGTTGATTTCGGCGGGATAGAGTTCATCGAGATCGCGAGTTGAATTAGTAGTGCCGACGATATGGAGAGTTGCAACACGTCGACGTAATTGCCCACCACCCGCAACGTTGTGTAGGGATTCAGTATCACCACGCGCGAGGAATCTAAATGCCCGCGTTCATTGTTGGTTGAGTATTCGAGATGTCCGGATAGTGGAGTGACTAATAAATAATCCGAACCGGGCGTAGACTCCCACTCGAAGTGTTTAGCCTTCCGATAGTAGACCGAATAGTCGGGGCAAACGAGGAACCGGTTCAGAGCAGGGGAGCGGGTCATTCACTGCAATTTACGCGAATCGGATCCTTTGCTTCAAACCCGGAGAGCGTGACGGCGATGCACGAAAGATGGGCAGCCACGGAGTGCCCCTATGAATCACTACGTCGGTGTGTGACCATCAACGCAGGGTCATTGGTTATCAGGCAATCAATGCCATATTCCTGACTCCGCACAATCCAAGCAGGATCATCCACAGTCCAAACGACAACTCTTAATCCAGCCTTGCGCGCGGCTTCGACAGCACGTCTATTCGCCAGGCGATAATGCAGTGCGATTTCTTCAGCGCCTGCAGCGACTGCCCGAGCGACCAGCCGTTGCGCTGATACCAGCGCCGGCGCATTGCCGAGACTTGGCTCAAACAGCCCAGCAGTCTTGATGCCCGGTGCGCGACACTTCATAGCCTCGATAGCGGCGAGATCGAAACATTCGACAATCGTGCGATCGGTTACGAAATAGGTTTCGATTAAATCGGCGGTTGTATCCACGATTCGGTGAATGTCCGAAGCCGTACATTTTAGTTCGAGATACAGAAGCGCGTTGTTGCTCAAAAAGTCTTCGAGCAGTTGCCGGAGGGTGGGAATCTTTTCACCGCGATATTCTTTCGTCGATGACTCGCGCGCGATCGTAAACCAACTGCCAGCATCAGCTTTCAGCAGCTCCTCGGCTGTCAGATCCCCGACGCGTTCCGGACGCAAGGCCGTGCGACGCAAAGTTTCGTCGTGAATGATCACGGGTATGCCATCCGACGAGAGGCGCACGTCAAACTCAATTCCGTCTGCACCTGCGTCGATGGCTTTCCTGAATGCCGCTAATGTGTTTTCGGGAGCGACGGCTGAGGCGCCGCGATGGCCGATGATAAGTGGGTATTGGCTCAACCTAATTTGCCGGGCCGTAAGAAATCTTTTTCAGCTTGATATCGAACGTGCCGTAATCAGTCTTGAGTTTTGCAATGACCGGCACGCGTCTTTGGTCATCAGTTAGCCACAAAGAGAATTCGCCCTTTTCTTCGTCGACAATCCGATCTGGACCGAACAAGTCTGGTTCTACGCGAACAGCATCAACGCGACCGAGAATTGTCTTAATACGCCTCTTCTCTTTGACATGGACGGGCACCTTATAAACGCGCCCGCCGTCGGCTATGAACATGTCAAACGACTTTCCAACTTGCAACGGCTGTGTTCGTATAAAGTAGATCGCTGACAACACGTCCTGCAGTTGTCCTGAGAACTCAGTTGTTATCTGACGTGGCTCCCGAGTGGGATTGTTTGGATCGCGCTGCGTCCAAAGCATCTTTCCTTTCGAACGATCGAACGTAGATTCAGTTGTCCTGATACGCTTTCCTTGTTCGTCAAGGATGTTCGTGCGCTGAACCGTGAAAGACAAAGGCTCGACTACCGATTCGACTCGCTCCTTGAAATTGAGATTAAACAATCGCGTGAAGAACCCTTTGCTCGCAATTTCAGCTTTGAAGACGAGCGTGTAAGGAGCAGTGTCACCAGTGCCGCTTAATTCGTCTAGCGGTCCTCGGCCCGCACTGAACTTAAAATCGGCGACGTCGAGTTTTCTCAGAATGGATCGCGAGAATTCCGCCTCGTAGAACAGCTGCTCGGCCGGCTCAAATGGGTGCTTCGTAGCTGAAGGAGTTGGTTTCTGGGCAGTCGCTAACGGTAAGGCGGTACTAGCCGTGAAGATTGCTATTGCCAAAGCTATGGAAAACGTGAGTAGTCGCATGTAAAGCTACTTAATGTAATAAGTACGAATTAGTAATAATCCCCAGGCGACAACCAAACCGAGTGCTGCCCTGTATTCGCGATACCGAAGGTACAGACTTCGGTCAAATCTTGCTGGCGAACTCGCTTCGGGTCGATAAGCTGTCACTCGGGGAAAGAAAAGTGGTACTGAGCGCTTGTATGAGTCGTATTTGTCGCCGAAAAGCTCAGCAAGCGTCGTGGCTTCGACGCGCATCACCGGAAAATAGATGCCAAGAAACAGAGCGGCGAACAGCAACGCCAACACGATGCGACCCGAAGCGATCGTGAATCCGAGGCCGATCAGAAAGCTGCCGACATAAAGCGGGTTGCGTGTGTAGGCATAAGGTCCAGAGATGGCCAGCTCAGCATTTTTTCGGATGTGCCCCGAGGCCCACGCCCTGATCGCCAGACCTATCACTGATACTGCGGCGCCGAGAACGAGCGTGCGCGGAGATGGCTTCGCGAGAAAAATGAAGATAAAGGCGCACACGAAACCGAGCGGCACACGCCAACGCTGAATCCACGTTCCACCTCTTCGCATCTTAACCAGCTAACGGCAGTGTGCGGTTCGACTGCGGCTGTCCGAGAATCCTGGCTTCAGCGGCCCGCACTACGCGCTCAACCTCGATATCCATGCAAATCCATTTCGAACAAGATCTCCGGTGACAGTCTACTCGACAATCGATGTCGACCCTCTCGACGCAGATATCAGCAGGCTTGGGACTTCCATTGCGCCACCATTCCGTTGGCCCAAATAGACCGACGATTGGTGCACCTGCTGCCATCGCAATATGCGTCGGACCAGTATCGCCGCCGATATAAACCTTACTTAATCGCGTTAGTGAGAAAAAGCTTTTCAAAGGGAGGCTGACGGCGTGCGCGTGGCCCGAGGTCGACGACTGGACCACTTTCTGAGCTAATGCCTCTTCGCCCGGGCCATACGTGATGAAAGAGCGCAGGCCAAAACCCGTCCAGAGCGCATCTGCCAAACCACCAAATCGCTCCGGGCTCCAAAGTTTCGTTGGCCAACCGCCTCCCGGATTTAGTATTGCGAACTCACCACCGATGGCGTCGGCCGACGCTTCCGCAAGCGCGCGTGCTTCAGAATCGATATGGATCGGAAACTCCAACTCCGCCGGGTTCGTGGGAGTCTCGATGCCCAAGGCGCCGTGTACTAACTCTAAAGCCTTATAAATGACGTGAGTTCGTTTTGGTATTGCGACTCGCTTGGAAAGTAGGAAAGCACTTGCGGGCTCCCGCAAGCCTTCACGGGAGTAGCCAAAAACACGACGCGCGCCGGAAAGGCGCGCGATTGAAGCCGATTTAAGAAGTCCCTGAAAATCGAGTGCTACATCGAAGGCCGAGGCGCGTAACCGACGTAACTGCTGGCGCGGTGCCCGCAGCGTCTCCCCAGACATCAGCCCGCGCCTCAGCGCCTTCGTGTCGACTTCGATGAGGCGAT
>JBKPMX010000039.1:0-32456 GCA_046765655.1 Acidobacteriota bacterium | reverse complement strand
TGAGCGGAGCCCGAACCGGAGCTTTGCCAATTGGGACGCGTCGGACGGCGTCGCCGTTCTAATCTGAATTGTCGCGACCATGCGAGACAAATTAAAGCAAAAGAAAAGTCGAGGCCAGCACCGGGTTGGAAAACAGCGAATTTCCTTAGAAAATGCGCGAGGTCGCGTCGTCCGCCGAACAATTTCGTTGATAATTGTTGTAACTCTCTGGTAGCCTAGTCGTGGCCGTAAGCCCGTGGCTGCCCTAGCCTAACGTACCTCTTACTCCTAAACATAGGGCCGAGTTCGAACGGAATTTCTCGTCGCGCTGCCTGTCTCCGCCGCGACAACCAAAGCACGCCATTATGGGAATTGAGATGGAAACCCACACGCCAGGTGTTGGTTCACAAACGAATCTCGACCTGGTTCGTACCCGCATCATGCAGTCGGGTCTGATAGCTCTTTGCGTTACGGAACTCACCGGTCTGATCGTCGATGCGGATGAAGCATTCACCAGGATTGTCGGTCATTCATTAGCGCAGCTGCTCGAATCTAAACGTCACCTCGCACACCTCACTCCAGAAGAACATCATCGCGCAGACCAGGAATCCTTTGAGAAGGTTACGGCGTTCGGTTCCTGCGCCAGTTACGAAAAAGAATTCATTCGCGCTGATGGATCCCGAGTTCCGGTGCTCGTTGGCGGACTGTTACACGATCAACAGATCGCCTGGTTTGTATTTGATCTCTCCACGAACCAACAAGTACGCGAACGGGTAAGTCATCTTGCCTACCACGATGCATTGACCCAGCTGCCGAATCAGTCACTGTTCAAAGATAGACTAAAGCAGGCGATTGCGCTTTCGAGCCGCAGCGATCAGATGCAAGCGGTGTTGTTGCTCAACGTCGATCGGTTCAAAACAATCAACGACTCACTCGGATACACCGCCGGCGATCAGATGTTGCAGGCGATTGCTCAGCGTCTGGCGAGTTGTGTTCGGGAAAGCGATACCGTGGCTCGTTTTGGTGCTGACGAGTTTGCAGTGTTGCTAATGCAGTTAACCCGCACGCAGGATGCGGCGAACACGGCTAAAGCGATCAAGCAGGCAGTGGAGCAGGCATTCTTTATCGAAGGACGTGAGCTTTTCATCAGCAGCAGCATCGGAATTAGCATTTATCCAAACGATGGTCGCGACACGCCAACGCTCCTGAAAAGCGCAGGCGTAGCGTTACAACGCGCCAAGGAAAAAGGACGTGGAGATTACGAGTTCTACACGTCCGGCCATACCAGTCATGCATTAAAGCAATTAATGCTTGAGAGTCAGATGCGACCGGGATTGGACCGCGGTGAGTTTGTCGTCGAGTATCAACCTCAAGTCGACGTGAAGACTTTCCAATTAGTCGGGATGGAAGCGCTCGTTCGTTGGAATCACCCCGCGTTGGGAATGCTTCAGCCCGCAGACTTCATAGAACTGGCTGAAGAGACGGGAATGATCACCCAAATCGGAGATTGGGTTTTGCGAACCGCCTTTGCACAGAACAAGCTGTGGCTCGATTCAGGATTCTCACCAATGCGACTTGCTGTAAATGTTTCAGCTCGCCAGTTTCAGCAGCCCGCTTTCATGGGAACGATTCGCGACCTTTTGAAGGAGACTGATCTCGACCCGGCGTTACTGGAGTTAGAGTTGACTGAAGGCTCAATTATGAAAGAGCCGGAGAAGGCGATTGAAAAGCTAAACGAATTGCGCGATCTGGGTATCAAGATCGCTATCGACGATTTTGGAACTGGCTATTCATCACTCAGCTATCTTAAACGCTTTCCTATCGACACCCTCAAAATCGACAAGTCATTTGTCGATGATGTTACGACGAACGAAGACGACGCAGCGATCGCAAAAGCCATCGTGATGATGGGCCATGCACTCGAAATCACAGTTATTGCTGAAGGCGTCGAAACGCCTCAACAACTCGAATACCTGACTTCGCTGGATTGCGATGTCATGCAGGGGTACCTCTTCAGTCCGCCACTGTCGAAGGATTCATTTACCGAACTCTTAATGGAACAACTACGTGTCACTTCCCCCACCGTCGAGCGCGGCACTACACGATTACAGCCACTGATTACCGACGAGTAAAAGTACATGAGTGAGTTACAGGAGCGAACAGTAGCGAGAGCCGACGAACTGTTAAAGGTGCTAAGGCCCGAAGGTGAAGCTCGCAGCGGCGATGAAGACTTGGGTGCGAAACTCAGCGAGTTAGTGATTGCACCTGAGGAAGTTCTGCTTCTGCCAGTAGCGCCAGTGATCCCTGAACCATCGGGGTCGAGCGAGGGAGCGGACCTTCAAAAGCGGCTAAAGCAGGAAATCACCATCGCTCTGGGCACGATCGATAATCACGAGGTGAAGGAGATCGCGCAAACGATCCTGATCGAGATCAAGGCAGTGTTCAGTCGACTGAGCTTGGTTGAGAGTAACTTGCGTAAGCTCGACACGCTCCAGGAGAACCTATCGATTCTGGAAATGCTGCAGTTCGACACGCATTCGCTGGTCCAGTTTATCGAGGCCGAAGCAATGCGAAGCGAGTGGGTGAGCGGCAAGTTGCATGACGTGCTCGACGGAATGAGCTACGGAATCTCGCACGACGTGAAGCGTATCTTTGAGCAGGGAATCCTCGGAAACATCGCGAATCAAACGACACCAGTTGTCTATGGCAAGATTCTGCATGCGCATGGTCTCTTGACGAACTGCTTTCAGCAATCGGTAATCACGCTGTTGCAGGTGTTCAATCCGAGCCTTGATCCGCTCCTGCTCTTTGATGACTTTGAGCAGCGATTAAGACAATCACTTTCGCTTTGTCGTGACCTGTCTTCGGTTATGCGCGTCGTTCACAACGGTCAGCTGGATCCGTCGCCCGACAATTTACGAGCAGTGGTTACCTCCGTGATGGAGTTCCGCGACGGCAGCATGCAGTATTTAATGTATCGTGATTGGCGCGGTTATGAGAGATTGGCGCTGGAGTTAATCACGGCCATTGAGCATAACCGCGATACGAAGGATCTATTGCATCAGTTCTCGTGTTACCTGGACGTACTGTACGGACATGTGAAGATGCGTGCGGTGTTGAGGGATATGTTCGCGGGCTCGAGCGAAGAAGTTCAACTCTAACCCGCGTCGTCGATTAACCTGCGCAGGCGCTTTGCTTCGTTCGAGAATCTCGGCGACTGGCAATTTGCCACCAATTCCTCGTAGGGCGTGATCATCTGCCGAGCCTCAGCTAATTTCTGAGCGGCGAAGTTCTCATTTCCATTCAAACGCGCGTGCTTTACCAGTTCGAGCAATACCTCCAAGTACAACGGGCCCAACCATAATTGAGTAACTCGTGATTCGCTTGGTCCAACCAGCGCCTGAGCTTCAGCACAAATGCGTTCAGCTTCGTTCAGTTCCGTTTGAACCGAATCGCTTTGTCCACTAATCCCTTGCGTTTGCTGCGCACGTGCTCGCAACAACCTGACTTGAGCCAAACACCTCAAACCTTCGAACCTCGTGTAAAGCAGTCCACCCGTTCGCGTGTCTTTCATGTTCTGCTCAGCTGCCGCGAGCGCTTCATCGTAACGTCCGAACGTTGCCTGCAGCACCGCATAGCTCGTTTTGTGTAACGCCAGAACCCGCTTTTCGCCAATCGACTCGGCGGCGGCGATACCTTCGAGATGTTCTCTCTCGGCTTCCTCAAATCGTCCGAGATGGAAGTAAGAAAACGCGCCATACAGATGCGTCCAGGATCGTCGCTCACGCGAATGCAAGCGGTCGGCTAGTTCACGCTCAAGCGCCGCGTACTTCAGCCCCTCTTCAAAGTTTCCGGCGTGCACAGCGTCTTCACCGAGAAATTCGTAGCCAATGGCCTTCGCGAACGGAATGTCATGCTTCGTTCCAAAGTTCACTGCACAACGGGCCCATTCATCCGCGTCGGAATAAAGACCGTAATGTTGATGCGCGCCGGCCGTGAATGCATAAATCTGCGCAATCATTGGCGCTGCAAAGGAGTCGACCGAATCACCTTCCGCGGTTGGGCGAACTAGTTCAACCGCTTCCAGCAACAACTCCGTCGCCTTCTTGTGACGTCCGGCAAGGTGGTGGAACCGCCCTTCGATTGATAAGGCATTCGCAAAATCGAGCGGATTGTTGGTCGGATCGAGCACAGTCAATGCTTCTCGTAAGAACTCCAGACCGCGCTGATCGCCATTCGTGACGAGAGACGAAGCAGCCTGGCACTGGAGACGCGCCCGGTCGAAAGGATCAGTTGAGAGCGCTAACGCTCGCTCGAAGTGATCAGCTGCCGGCACCATTTCACCATGCAGCATATATGCTTTCCCGATAGCTTCTTCCTGGCAGCATTGCTCCTGAGTTAAACCCAATACTTCGGCGCACTCAGCCGCACGACTGTACGCCGCAATCGCTTCATCGAAAGCATAAACGCGCTGTGCCTCCTCGGCGGCCTGCTTGGCGTAGTTGAGGCCACGCTCATGATCGCCAGCTTGAATGTAGTGATGGGCCAACTTCTCTGGCGCACAACAAAACTTCTGCCGATTTCGTTCTAGCCCTTCGGCAGCATGGCGATGCAAGCGGCGACGACGAATAGGATTCAACTCTTCGTATAAGACTTCGCGAATCTTGTCGTGTGTGAAAGCGAAGGAGTCGTCTCCAGCGGCCGACAGCAATTGTGCGGTAACGGCCTCGTCCAAAGCATCTAACAACACATCTTCGCTCTGTTCCGCTGCTGCGCAGAGCTCTTCAAAAGTGAATACCTTTCCGAGAATCGCGCTGATGCGCAGCACTTCATTGCATTGTTCGCTCACGCGATCGAGTCGGTGGCCGATTGCTTCTTTGACACTTTGTGGAATCAAAAGATCAGTAAGTTCACACCGTTTCCAGCGACCGCCCTCGCGTCTGACCGAACCGCGCTCTATTAGCGCTTTCAAAACTTCTTCTACGAAGAACGGGTTACCTTCCGTCTCACGATGAACGGCGGCAGCAAAATCACCGCTGACGCGTTCACCTAGAAGTGCTCCCAGTTGGTCTTCGGTCTCCGTGGAATTGAACCGCCGAAGCACGATTCGCGAAGCGAGCCGTTCGCGGTTCCAGTCAACCAGTGATTTCGCGAGTGGATGTGCGCGATCCAATTCTGTTTCGCGATACGCGCCGAGTATGAGCACACGCTCCTGGCGAATCTGTCTGAGTAGATGGCCCAACAGCCAGAGGGTGCCGCGGTCCGCCCAGTGTAAGTCGTCGGCATAAAACAGCAATGACTGCTGTCGCGCGATATTTGAGAAGACCTGGGCCACCGCATCGAAGAACAGCAGTCGCTCTTCGTGTGCAGCGAGTTGAGGGCGTTCCGGGAACGGGCCGAGACGCGTTTCTATTTCCGGCGCAAGCTTGGCGATCTGAATTGCCGCGTCGCCAAGTAACGATCGAAGTTTCTCGTCGTCTTTCTCTTCACGCGTCCAACGACGGAACGCTTCCACAAAGGGCAAGTAGGGCGTCGTTGCTTCGTATTCGTAACAACCACCGGTCAGAACCAGTGCACCATCGACGGCGGTCTGAATCGTCAGTTCGCGGGCCAAACGCGTCTTGCCTGCGCCAGGCTCGCCGCTGAGTAATACGGCGTGACCATGGCCCTCACGCGCTCGCCGCCAAATCTCTCGCGCTTCTGCAAGTTCAGTTGCGCGGCCAACAAGACGTCCACGTGAAAGTGCGTCGAGAATTGCAACCGATGATCCGGCTTCCGTATCGATAACCGCGTCCTGATCGATCAAACAACGCGCGAGAGCTGCGCGCGTTTCTTCAGCAGAACTAAAACGTTGCGCGGGATCTTTCGCCAATAGCCGGAGGATGATGCTTTCAATGGAGCGCGGTAAGTCTGATCGTAGTACACGCGGAGGAACAACGGGCGCATGGACGTGCTGTGACACAATGGTCAACGGATCGTCGCCGCTGAAGGGAAGCCTTCCCGTAGTTAACTCGTAAAGCAATACGCCCAACGCGTAGAGATCTGTGCGAGCATCGACCGGCTGACCGAGTGCCTGTTCAGGCGCCATGTAGGCAGCCGTACCTACGATCACACCCGCTTGAGAAATACGTGCCGCATAGGCCGGAAGAGCGATTCCAAGATCAGCAAGTTTGACACTGCTGGTCTGATCGTTTCGTGACAGCAGAACGTTGTCGGGTTTCAGATCACGATGCACGATGCCGTTGCTATGCGCGTGATCGAGGGCCGCGCAGATTTGAATTGCGACTTCGACAATGCGGGCGAGCTCTGTGGGGCGAGCATGCGACAAACGCGGACCGCCGACGTACTCCATCACGAAGAATGGTTGGCCATGAGCTTCGCCGACGTCGTGGACGGAAACAATGTGTGGATGGTTCAGCGCGGCTGCGGCTCGTGCTTCGCGAAACAAGCGGGCGCGTGCGTCAGAAGTTGCGGAAGTAGCCCCGGAAAGTACTTTGACTGCTACTTCTCGATGAAGATCAAGATCAGTGGCTTGATAGACAACACCCATCCCCCCGCGACCGAGCTCGCTGTTGAGCCGGTACCGTTCGCGGAGGACGGATCCGACTCCAACGCCAGACTGAAAATCCTCCGGGAGAATTTGTGTTTGCTGCGTATCAACCATTGGTAAATCGGGTTCAGTGATTAAAGATTATCTGTTCTTTAGTGGCTGCTCAACCGTCGAACATTGCCGATTGTCAGGGCTGGTTCACAGTGGATCAAGTCTCTGGGCAAACTCCGCCTTTTCGGCGCCTCTTGCGGTTTTCGTATCAACTTCCATAACCGCCGAGGCGCAGAGCACGCGTAGCAGTAGCGCTGCAACCAAACGCGCCGCAGGGTCTCTCATAATGGGCTGCGCCCCTGGTCCGGTCTCTGACCTGCCATCAGCATCGACTTGGTTGTGATCTAGAAGGGGCGGAGCCCGAACAAGGGGCGAAGCCCAAATGAAAAATGCATGATTCCGGCGAGGCAGAGCCATCGCCCCACATCGGGCGGCAAAGCCGTGCGAAAGAGTTCTCAGAAAAAGAAGAACTTGCGACTTGGTACGCAGGGGCTGCGCAGATGGTTGAAACAGAACCAGCAAGCGATTGCCAATCGGCAATGGGCAATTGGCAATTGGCAATTACTTCGGTCAATGTTAAGAACATACGGTTTATGCCAGTCGACACCCCAATCGCCATTGAACCCAAATCCGTTGTGCGACGCAGCAGCAAGATGTTTCGTGCGCTGTCGCACCGTAACTATCGCGTCTTTTGGGTTGGTGCGTTTCTTTCCAACTGCGGCACGTGGATGCAGGCTGTCGCCCAGGGATGGCTTGTTCTCGAGTTGACGAACTCTTCCTTTTGGCTTGGACTCGACGCATTCATGGCAACGGCGCCCGGTTTTGTGTTGACTCTGATCGGCGGCGTGTTTGCGGACTTGATCGATCGGCGTCGCCTGTTGATTATCACGCAAATCATTGCGGGAATTTCAGCGCTATCACTCGCGGCATTGATCTCAACCGGCTTGATCAATCGATGGATCGTTCTCGCGTTTTCCTTTCTCACCGGCTCGTGCATGGCGCTCGCAAGTCCTTCGTATCTTGCGATGACTTACGATCTTGTCGGGCGAGAAGACCTCGCAAACGCGATCGCACTCAATTCCACACAGTTTCAACTGGCGCGCGTTGTTGGACCAACCCTCGCTGGCTTTGGTTTTCGTCTGTTTGGCCTGGCTGGTTGTTTCTATGCGAATGGCTTGTCGTACATCGCCGTGGTTTCGTCGCTCATGATGGTAAGACCCATTCGGGAACAAACAATTCCTGTTGCCCCCGTCGGCACGGGCAAACGAACTGTCTGGCGCGATCTAATCGACGGACTTAGATACGTTCGCAATCGACCGCGCGTGTCGAGCTTATTACTCCTGTCCGCAGTACACAGTTTGTTTTCCGCGCCCTACTTTGCGTTTGTTCCTTATTACGCGCGCGATGTCTTCAGGCTGGGTGAAACAGGTTTAGCGTGGATGATGGGCACGTCCGGCCTGGGCGCGTTCTTCGGGGCGCTGTTAGTAGCCTACCTCGGCGACTTCAAACGCAAAGGTTGGTTAGTGCTTGGCGGAGCATTCTCTGCGAGCGTGTGCGTGACTGGATTCGCTCTTTCAACAAGCCTGAGAGTTACGCTGGTCTTTCTTTTCTTTATTGGCTTCTCCATTGTCGTTTCAGTCGCAACGACCAACACGTTGTTGCAGAAGCTTGTGACCGATCAGATGCGCGGCCGAGTGATGAGTATGTTCATGCTGTCGTTCATGGGAACGATGCCGATCGGAAACATTGTCGCGGGCTTCGCCTCAAAACACTTCGGCACGCCTCACACCTTAGCCACAGGCGGCCTGATCGTAATGACTGTGGTGGTAATCGTGACGATATCCAACAAGCGGCTGCGAAGTTTGTACTAATCATTGGTCAGTTATCATTTCAGACGCATCAATTGTGGTTTACTGAAGACCACCGACTTCATGTCGGTGGTTCTTTAATTTCAACCTACGGCGCCAAATCTTCTTACTCTGCGCATTTTGATTGGCGGGCTCACGGACTCGGGCTTCCAGAGTATTACTGAAGTCGTGTTCGCGCGCCCGCCAATCAAAATGCGTCAACGGGGGGAAGGTGTCTCCGCGCAAGATCCGCCCAGCCACTCCGTTCTTCCTATGTTGACGAGGAGAAATACCGCCTCGATTCGAAATCACCGGGCAAACTCAAACGGCCCTGCGCTACTTATGGAGTGTCTGATAATGCACCGAATATTCCGACTAGTCGTGGCTTTGTTCTTTCTGACTTCTACTGCAGCCCTGTCGCAAGCTCAGGGAATCATTGTTCCCGGCCCCTGTCAGCGCTGCCCTGATATTCCGCGGCCAATGAACTTGCCACGTTCCTTGCCGATCAAGTCGATTAAGATTGACGCCAAAATAAATTCGCAGTTGGCGACAACTCACGTCGAGCAGATTTTTAGAAACGATACCAACGTAACGCTCGAAGGGACTTACCTCTTTCCGATTCCTGAAACGGCCTCAATCGTGGAGTTCGCGATCTGGGACGGCGAGCGCCGATTGGTTGGAGAAGTTCGTTCTAGGGACGAAGCGCGACGCATCTACGACGAGATTGTTCGGCGCCAGCGCGATCCTGGGTTGCTGGAATACGCCGGAAAGGATCTTTTCCAAGCCAGCATTTTTCCAATTCCAGCCCACTCTGACAAGAAACTCGAGCTCACTTATACGCAGGTGGCGCGTGCCGATTCGGGCACTGTTGCTTATCGCTATCCACTTGGAACAGGTCGACAGATGACCGAGATCGGGTCCGTCGCCGGACGCGTCGAGCTGCAAAGCAAAGATCCCCTTCGCAACGTCTATTCACCAACGCACGTGATCGATGTGAAGCACAACAGTGATCGATCGGTCGTTTCGTTTGAAAGTGAGCGCGGCAAGGAACAGCAGGACTTCCAACTTTTTTATACGATCTCAAAAGAGGATTTTGGGCTGACACTGCTGACTCATCGCGAGCCGGGCCGCGACGGTTATTTCCTCCTAATGATTTCCCCCAAGACTGAATGGTCTGAAAAAGAATACACGGCGAAGGATGTCGTCTTTGTTGTCGATACATCAGGTTCGATGGGTGAGGACGACAAAATGGAAAAGGCGCGGTCTGCTTTGCTCTACGGCATTGGCATCCTGCGACCGCAGGATCGCTTCAACGTCGTGTCGTTTGCAGGCGAAGAGCACTTAATGGAGTCGGAACTCATCAGTGCAGATGACGCTGGCCGTAAGCGCGGAGCAGAGTTCGTTAAATCACTGCGACCTAGCGGTGGTACTAACATCAATCAGACGCTGCTGACATCGCTTCATCAATTCGTCGCCGGTGACCGACCCAAGATGTTGATATTCCTTACCGACGGTTTGCCAACAGTCGGTGAGACCAATGTAAATCGAATTATCGATAACATTCATAGCACTAAGCACACTGACGTGCGCCTGTTTACATTCGGTGTTGGTCACAACGTCAACACCGCTTTGCTGGATAAGTTAGCGTCAGACAATGGCGGAGTTTCAGATTATGTCGAGCCGAAAGAGGATTTGGAAGTTAAGGTTTCGAGCTTCTTCACTAAGGTGAACTTCCCGGTCCTGACTAATCTCCAACTCGACATGCCAGGCGTACAAACGGATCTCGTCTATCCACGAGATCTTCCCGATGTCTTTCGCGGTTCACAGGTGACTTTAATAGGTCGCTATCGTAACCAAACGGCGCTCGAATCTATTCGTCTGCGCCTCTCAGGCAGATCCGGTGGTGCTAGCCGCTCGTACTCTTATGAAAACCTGCACTTCCCGCTGCGTGAAGAGAACAACGAGTATCTACCACGACTTTGGGCGACACGACGCGTTGGTTGGTTGATGGAACAGATCCGCACCAATGGTGAGCAAAAAGAGTTGCGTGATGAAGTTGTCGACCTCGGAACGAGATATGGAATCGTGACGCCTTACACTTCTTACCTGGCGTTAGAGAATGAACAGACCATTACCACGAACATTACTCCGGGAGTGGGCCAGCCAACAACAGTACGGCAGATGAAATCAGCTAATCGCGCCGCAGCCCCGCCACCACCAAAGGCAGCGGATGCTGTAGCTGTTACCGGCGGTATTGCAGTGCAGGAGAGCAAACGCACGCGGGATCAACAGCAAGCTGAGAAGCTAAAAGAAGAAGACTCATCGTCGGTGATCCGGCATGCTGGTGCCAAGACGTTTTACCTGCGTAACGATGTTTGGACTGACGCAGAGTTCAATGCCGATGCAGGTCTGCCCGAAACGGTGCTGACCTTCGGCAGCGAGGAGTACTTCGCGTTACTGAAGCAGAAACCGTCTCTGGCGAGTTACTTCTCACTAGGTGAGCGCGTGATAGTAGTATTTGAAGGTCGCGTTTATCGAATCAACGCGAAGTAGCCGAGACGGGGAGAAGTGGAGACCGGACGATGCGGTGAGCGGTGACATCGTCTTGTCGTCACTTCTCCCCATCGTCGCGTCTCCGCGTCTCCCGCTTTCCGCTTGTCTCCTCTTCCAATCTGCGGTAAAACCAAGTCACACCTCCAAGGCTTTTCACATCGGTCGCGGCTTGGTCCGTCTCCGTATCATCGTGTTCGAGGCTATCGAAAAATGATTCGCTCAAAGCCGTTCTGGATGATGCTTTGCTCAGTCCTGGTTGTCCTACCGCTCGTCTCCTTTGCTACCCAGGCGTCGTGGGTAAGTTCGAGCATCCGAACCGATGGACAAGACCTAAATACCGTCTACTTTGTAGACAGTAAGCGGGGCTGGATTGGTGGCGACAATGGTTTCTTAAGTCGCACTGAAGACGGCGGCCGCACGTGGATTCGCCAATCGATCAGTACAAAAGCCGGGATCAATGACATTTACTTTCGCGACAAAGAAGCGGGATTTCTTTTGGCTGGAAATCGGATCTATGTCACGCATGACGAAGGAACGCGTTGGAGCGAAGCGCGCGTATTTCAGCCGGCTGAGTTTGATGGTGCTGATATCGACCTTTACAGCATTCGTTTCTCGAGCAAGAAGAAAGGTTGGGTGGTTGGCTCTGTAAGCAAACGCGAAAGAGTAATTGACAGCATTCTCGTTTATACAGATGACGGCGGCGAAAGTTGGCGACGGCAACAAGCTCCCAGCCGTCTCGAGCTCATTCACATCGATTTTGTGAATGACAAACGAGGATGGATTGTCGGAGCGGGTGGCACGATCCTGGCCACCATTGACGCCGGCCAAACATGGATCAAACAGAACTCCGGAACCACAAGCACGCTTTATCACATCGACTTTCGCAACGACAAAAAAGGCTGGGTGGTCGGTGAACGCGGAACTCTGCTGCGGACGACCGATGGTGGTGAGACCTGGACGCCCGCACCGAACAACGCGCATGCAACGTTACTATCGGTTCAGTTTCTGAACGACGATGACGGTTGGGTGATCGGTCGTTCGGGGACGATTCTTAGGACTGAAGACGCTGGCAGAACCTGGATAACGCAAGAATCGGCAACAAAACAAAACCTCTACTCCTTACACTTTAAGGACAGCATTGGATGGGCAGTCGGAGGCGCTGGAACAATTCTCCGATACGCGAAGTAACCTTCGGAGTGCGACAGCCCGCCGTCGCTTTCAAATGCCGGTCGAACTCTAACAATTCCATACCAAAGCGACGGCAGGCCGTCGCACTCCAAATACAAAACGCCCGGTGCGATAGGAACGCACCGGGCGCAAATCACAGGAGGAACCGAGTGTTAGTGGTTGTCACTATTGCTTGTGACAATCCGGTAACCTCGCCACTGAGATGTTTTCAACGAACGTGCAGGTTGCCCCCAAGGAAAAATCATCGAACTGAGCATTCAGTACCGTTCGCGGTAGCGGATGGCCAAGACTCAACGCACTAATGGATCTTGAGCCTCGGCCATCCGCTACCGCGAACGGTACTGAATGCTCGCCCTGGTCTTGAACTCAAGCGCGGCTGCCTTCAAAGGTTAATGGAGGTGAGTTCTTAAGCGTCAGTGTTCCTTCAGTTCGGTCCGCTTCGAAACGAGCGTCGATTCCAATCTCCACCGAATGGCCATCCATATCGAGTGATGTAGCTGCGGTAAAGGAGTTTCCGGACATCTGTACCGCCCCAAAGTCGGCATTTCCCATTTCAGACGAGATAGCCGCGGTCGTTTCTTCACGGGCACGTGAAATCGTCAGGGTTGCGGGGATGCTCTGACCCATGGGCGTTTCAATGTTGATAGTCCATGCTCCCGTAACGTCGACGATTGCCCCGGCGACCGGTCGTTCTTTTCGTTTGCCCGTGGTGTTGTAGATCTCAATGTCGGAGCAATAGGGCTCAATCTGATCCAGAACCTTAACGCCGTCGCCGACGACTATGATCGCAGCTTGATCCGGCTGGACGTACTGCGACGCAACTCTTTGCACTTCGTCGATTGTTACTGCCTGCACATGGTCGCGATAATTCTGGAGGTAATCATTCGGAAGACCGAGCATCTTGATCTGAACCAATTGGTCGATCATCCCTTCCTGTGTCTCCAAACGAATTGGAAACACGCCTGTCAGATATGATTTCGCGTCGTTGAGTTCTTTTTCCGACACCGGTTCATTCCGAATACGGTCGAGCTCGTAGAGGAACTCCTTGAGTGAATCACCTGTAACTGGTGTTCGCACCTCTGCCGTTGCTCGAAATGTTCCGGCGGTGCGACGCGCATCGAGATTGGAGTAGGCGCCATACGTGTAGCCCTTCTCTTCGCGCAGATTCATGAACAAACGTGACGAAGCAGTGGCGCCCAGTACAGTGTGCATTATCAACATCGGGAAGTAGTCGGGATTGGTACGCGTAATGCCGGAGTTAGCAATCACGATGTTTGATTGTGCCGAACCCGCGCGATCCACCAGGTATGCGGTCCGTTTCGCTCGCACTGGAGGTTGCGAGAAATTGTTAGGCAGCGGCTCACCTTGTTTCCAGTCCGAAAACAAACTTTCAATTCTCGACGCGACCTCATCGAACTTTACGTTTCCGACGATGATCATCACCGCGTTATTCGGTGTGAACTTCGCTTTGTGAAACTCAACGAAATGTGCGCGAGTTGAACGATCGATCGATTCGGGAGTGGGCGCGACCAGTGAGTATGGATGATCGCCGAACATCACTCGCGAAACCATCTCAGTCGCGAGGAATGACGGTTGGGCACGCTGTTGCCGCAAGCTCTCCTTCGTGTTCTGTTTTGCCAGTTCAACTTCGCTCTCGGGAAACGAGGGCTGCAAAACAACCTCTGCCATCAACTCGAGTATTTCGTTTTGGAAAGGAGCAAGCGCGGAAGCGGCGACGATCGTGTAATCGGAATTTGCTCCGGCCGTTAGACTCGCGCCCATGCGCGCAACCTTCTCAGCGATCTCGCGACTTGATCTGGATTGCGTGCCTTCAGGTAGAAGGCCGGCTAACAAGTCAGTGAGTCCGGGAAGTCCAGGCGGGTCGTACGCTGTACCCACTCGTAGGGCGAGGCGATAACTTACGAGTGGCAGCCGATCATCCTCGATCACCAACAAACCCAGGCCATTCGCGAACTGAGTCTCGCGAGCGTTTGGGATGACGATGGGACGTGGAGCTAAAGGGGGTGGCGCTTGATTTCGGAAAGGTTCCGGTTGACTCATGTTCATAAGTGTAGCGGCCCGGAGCCACGATCTGTTGGCATCGGCACATCCGCTGGATCTTTCGACTGTTCCGGTCGCGTGGGAGCTGGTTTGATTTCTGATGTGACTGAAGCTGGGGGTTCCGCGTCGGGTTTGTCGGGTACTGTTGGCGGTGGCGCAGCTGGCTGCGTTGGTTCACCTGATGCTTGCGGAGACGCCGGTGCGGCTTGCGTCTCCCCTTCTTCACGGACGGCGGGCACGATGTCCAACACTACTCGATTTTCAACGTCAATGTACTTCCTGGTTGCATTTTGAATATCTTCGGCCGTGATACTGAGATAGTGACTCAACTCACCGTCGAACAGAGTTGGATCAGAGTCGTAGAGAGCAAACTCAGCAAGCCGTTGCGCGCGATACATCGTTGATTGACGACCGCGTACGGTGTCGTTGCAAAGAGAATTGCGCAGCTTCTCCATCTCATCCGGGGTTGGGCCCTCCACAGCTACTCGATGAATCTCATCGAAGATCTTCTGCTGGATGTCGGCGACCTCTTCGCCTGGCTTTGGTAATGCGAAGATGTACAACGCAGATGGACCACGCCGTTCGTCTACTCCTCCTTCGATCGAAACAACGGATTCGTCGCCTTTCACCAAATTTTGATAGAGCCGCGAACTGTCACCTTCGAACAGAATTGTTCCGGCTAGCGACAGCGCGTAAAAGTCACGCGTCCGCCGGGGGGGAATCTTCCAGCCAAGTACGAAAGCTGGAGCGGGCGCCAGTGGATCGTTATAAGTCTGGCTCCGGACGGCAACAGGTTCCTGTTCCGACACATCGACCGCTGGCGGCACAGCCTGTGGCGGTATCGTGGCAAAATATTTGTCGATTAATGATCGTGCTTCTTCAGTTTCGAAGTCACCGACAACTGAAAGCACGGCATTGTTCGGCGCGTAGTAAATCCGGAAGAAGTTGCGCACGTCGTCGATCGTCGCAGCATCTAGATCTTCCATCGATCCGATCGTTGAGTGGGCGTTAGCGGGATTGGTAAAGATGAGTTCATTCATCAGCAGGAACGCATTTACGTAAGGTTGATTGTCGTAGCGTAAACGTTTCTCTTCCTGCACCGCGTTGCGCTGATTGTCGAGATTCTCCTGAGTTACTTTGAGCGACCGCATACGATCACTCTCGAGCCAGAACGCAAGTGGTAAGTAATTCGACGGTAGAGTTTCGAAGTAGTTCGTGCGTTCCGTTGAAGTCGTGCCGTTCATCGTGCCGCCGGCGTTGAAGATATGCTGGAAATGCGCAGCCTTCGCCACGTTCTCCGATCCCTGGAACATCATGTGTTCGAAGAGATGCGCGAAACCAGTTCTTCCTTCTTTCTCATTACGCGACCCGACGTCGTAATAAACGGCAATGGAAACCACCGGTATCGAATGGTCGGGACTAAGGACCACTCGTAAGCCATTGGTGAGCGTGAACTGTTCAATCGGTGTCGGCGGTAGTTGAAGTGTCTCAGCCACTCAGGCCTCTCTAACGATCAAAATTAGTGTGTAAAACAAAGGGCGTGCTTTACCCTTCGAGAGGAATAGCGAAGGTAAAGCACTGCCTTTGGGGAAAAAATTCTGCGACCGACAACACTAAGCTGGCTTGTCGGCGATTAGCCCTCGAAGCTCTGCGCGCAAACGCTCAATCTCAGCGAGCTTCTGTTTGACTCGCTCGAATAAAGCAGACTGAGTTTTGATTCCTTCCTCAATTAAGAAACCAGCAGCTTCTGCTCGGTTGCGAAAGACTCCTGCTTGCACGAGCTGTTCGAGTTTATCCTGCGCTTCAGGAGAAATCTTGACTGCTACCACATAGTCGTCTTTGGCAGAGATCGCCTTTTCAATGGTCCTGCTGATGTCGCGGCCAATCGCGCTGAGCGATTCGGGGATTCGTGAAGCGATGTCGCGCACTGACGACGCGGTACGACCCTGAGCATCATTTGGATCGATATCGTCGTCTCGCAACATTAGATCATCTACAGGGTCGGGCGTTGAAGGCTCTTCCTTATGATAGGGACTGCTCATTGCGTAAAGACTCCTTTAGTAACGAATTCGTTCTCCAGCGTCTTACGATTTTCTCCAGGGGTAAGTTCATTCTACGGACGCGTGGAAACAACCGTCAAGCGACCTTAGGTTTGCGAGTATCTGGAATTCAGCAACAACCTTGCTCGCTAGAAGCGCATCCGTTTATAGTGCAAGTCGACAGATCTTTCCCCGTTCATGTAAATAGGATCTACTAATCGCATTCGAGGTTTTCAGTGAAAAGAATTATCGCTCCCGTCGTTCTCACGTCGTTACTGCTTGCCCAAATCATTCCAGTTTTTGTTTTCGCTCAACAGCATTCGCCCGCCAGCACATCGTCCGATGGCCCTGCCAGCCGCACCACACGTCGAGAGATGCGACCGGTAGGCCCGATCGCTGATATCACACGCGACTTCAACGAAGCGCTTAGTGTGGTGCAGCAACAATACGTCGACGGTCAAAAACTGAATTACAACGACGTCTTTAAATCGTCGATCATCGGCATGCTCCGGTCCCTCGATCCGCATTCAAACTATTACGACCGCGAAGAATACGATGAGCTGAAGACAGATCAGCGATCGGAGTACACGGGTATTGGAGCCTCGATCCAAACGTACTTGTACCAGGGTCAAGCCGATACTTACATCACAGCTACATTCGACAAATCGCCGGCCGCTCGAGCGGGATTGCGATTCGGAGATCGGATCGTTGAAGTGGACGGCGTGAAGATGGCGGGCAGAGGTTCGTTGGAAGTTCGAGACAAGATTCGTGGACCACGAGGCTCTCAAGTTGTAATCACTATCGAACGCGCGAGCGACAAGCGGCTTGCGAAGGTCGAAATCACGCGCGATGTGGTACCTCAACCGTCAATCCCTGACGCCTATCTTTTAAAGCCAGGGGTTGGTTATATCGATATGACGCGGGGCTTTAACTACACAACGACGGACGAACTGCTTGACGCTCTCGAGGTGTTACACAACAAAGGGATGCAGTCGCTCGTCCTCGATCTGCGAAACAATCCCGGAGGGTTTTTCGATCAGGCGATCCACGTTGCTGAAGTTTTTCTAAAGAACGGCCAGTTGATCCTGACGCAAAAAGGACGAGACGGACTGCGCGATAACACTTATGAATCCCGCAACTACAAACCTGATCTAGTTCCGCTCGTTATTCTGATCAATGAAAACACTGCATCGGCGTCGGAGATTGTCGCCGGTGCGATGCAGGATCACGATCGCGCCCTAATCGTGGGTCAAACCAGTTTCGGCAAGGGTTTGGTCCAAAGCATTATTCCGCTCGAAGGTGGCGGAGGTCTGACGCTGACGTCAGCAAAGTACTACACGCCTTCAGGTCGTTTGATTCAACGGGATTACACGCACGGCGGTTTCTACGACTATTACACTCGTGGTGGTTTAACTCATGACAATGAGAAACTGGCCGTCAAAACTGCAGATCAGGAAAGGAAGACAGACACCGGGCGCGCTGTGTATGGCGGCGGTGGCATCATGCCCGATGAAGATGTTAAGCCGCGTATTTTGAATGTCACTCAGAGGCGTCTGCTCGCACCGACGTTTCTATTTACTCGCGAGCTGGTCAATGGACGCTTAAAGGGATTCGAATCCAGTCGCGTGGTTACGCCGATTGCCGCTGCGAAGGACCCGCAAATTGACAGCATTCGAATTTCCGATCCGTTGTTCAAGGCGTTCAAAGATTTCACCCTCGCCGATCCTGCTTTCAATGTCACGGCCGCTCAAATCGATCGGTATCGATCATTTCTAGAACTCGAACTGCGCTTCCAACTAGCAACTGTTGTATATGGTCGCGTGATCGCCGACCGCGTTTTTGTGTTGGCGGATGATCCTCAAGTCAGTAAGGCAATGGACATATTGCCCAAAGCAAGAGACCTCTCAGCAGGTCGTATCAGCTCTTCGACTCAACCCTGAACCACCCATCGGTCTGTTTCACGCCTAGCACAAAGTCTTGCGCCTAAAACCGCGCTGTGCTACGGTGTGCGTGCCGGAGGGACAACCGCATGAGTCGACCGACCAAACCGCTAGTCAATACCGAGGAACTCGGACGCGCGATTCGTCGCAAGCGAGAGCAACTTGGTCTAAGTTTGCGTGACGTTGCTGACAAAACGGACGTCTCAGCGTCAACGCTATCGAGGATTGAAAACGGTACTGGCAAACCAGATGCAGATAACATTGCGCGTCTAACGTCGTGGCTCGATGTGCCAATGGAGCGCATCCTGTCTGGTCGTGCTTCCGAATCAGAATCATCTAACGCAGTAGTTTATTTGCCGCAGGAACCAACCCCCGATATCGTTGAGGCACACCTTCGTGCCGATCGGAATCTAACTCCCGAAACAGCCGCCGCACTGTCTGAACTATTTCGCGTCGCCTACAAACAATTCAGCACTGCCGATAAAGCCGCGAAGAAAAGACGCTCTTAGAGTGAAGATTTGTTGGGGGGCGGTCCTGCTTGGTACCCGCTGTGTCGCCTCACACTCCTATAACAGAAATGGAGCTGCCACGGAGGACCCCCCTTACAAGCCTCCGATCCGCTGAATCTTTGCGCGTCCCCGATCCTCTATAATCAATCGGTGGTGCTTGGCGACTTACCTCCAGGTGAAAAATGGCGTGACTTCGAGTTGAAGGCCCTCGGTCTGCGCGACTTCGCACGCGTCAAACCAGACTTCCCACTCGATCCTTTTGAACTCGCTCGCTTCGCAAATCTAATTGTCGTTAGCTTCGATCAAATAAATGATCTGAGCCAGAGTGCTCGTGAGCACTTGCTGGGTGAAGCTGCCGATAAATGGTCTGGTGGTGCCTGCACACTACCGAATGGAATGAAACTCGTGATTCTGAATCCGAATCATGGTCGAGCAAGAACCAATGCCACATTGATGGAAGAAATCTGTCACGTGTTTCTGGGCCATCAGCCTAATCGCCTGTCTGTGGTGACGAAGGACGAACGAGGCAAAGTGATGAACCGCGATTATCGAAAGGCCGACGAAGAAGCTGCGTACGGAGTAGGCGCGGCAGCGCTCGTGCCGTTTCGTGCCCTGAAGAAATTCGTTTACACCGGCAAGACCAGCGCAGACATCGCGAGGCGTTTTCGCGTAAGCCGCGAGTTAGTGGAGTATCGACTAAAAGTTACGCGGCTGTGGGCCGACTACAAGTCAGCTCACGCGCCTACGAGCTAAAATCAGCTATAATCAAACCCGGCTGGTTCCTACCGCGATGCAGCCATCGAGCAATCAATGACCGAACAAGTAAGAGAAGCAGTTGCGCAAGGTCTTACGACCATCGACAAGTTGCGCATGCTTCTCGATATCACCCAGAAAATTAGCCGTTCACTCGACCTGCAGGAAGTCCTCAATCAGGTGATGGATACCCTCGACTCTCTGATTCCGTACGACGCTGCCGGGATATTCGTGTTGCAGTGTGTAGATCCGGTCTTAGTTCCGGAGGGTGAAGAGCCATGCACATTCAAGTCTGAAGCAGTCAGAGGCTACGACATCGACGAGTTGTCCGAATTGCACTTGAAGCTGGGCGAAGGGTTCATCGGGCAAGTCGCGATCACAGGTGAGCCGATTATTTCTCCTGACGTTCGCGAGAATCCTGTGTATGTGAACGCTCGTGACCGCACGCGATCTGAAATGGTGGCCCCGATTATTTCCAACGACGAAGTGATAGGGGTGTTCGATCTCGAAAGCGATCAGTTGGATGCTTATTCGAAAGACGATCTCGATGTGTTGATGCTCCTGGCGGCACAAGTCGCGATCATCATCGAGAAAGTTATGCTGCATGAGCAGATGATCGAAAAGAAGAGATTGGAAGGTCAACTCGAGGTCGCGCGCCAGGTCCAGTTGGAGCTATTGCCAGCGGGCGATCCTCAGCTTTCTGGTTACGACATCAGTGCTTACAACTTTCCGACGGAAGAAGTTTCCGGCGATTACTACGACTGGGTATCCATCTACGACGACCAGATCGCGATTGTCATTGCCGACGTGTCAGGCAAGGGAGTGCCGGCTGCACTCTTGATGGCGTTCTTGCGTGCGAGTTTGCGTGCGGCAACTCACATTGGATATGCGACGCACGTATCAATGGCCAAAGTTAATTACCTTCTTTGGGAGTCAATCGAACGAAATCAGTTTGTTACGGCCTTCTACGGGATTCTCGATGGTCCGAACCGGACATTGTCGTATTCAAATGCCGGCCACAGTCCAGCATTACTAGTACACGCGAACGGATCTCATCGTTTTATTGATCGTGGCAATGTACCGTTAGGAATGTTTCGCGACACTCGGTACCACGAGTATTATCTTTCGTTCGAACCGGGGGATCTCCTCGTCCTTTATACTGATGGTGTGACGGAGGCCAACAATTCGAGCGGCGAAGAATTTGGTCGCGAGCGTTTGGCTGAGGCGGTAAAAGCGCATAGCGATCTTAGTGCGAGCGATTTGATCGCCAGCTTGCACAGAGAAGTGATTAATTGGACCGACGGCCTCGGAGCCGGAGACGACGTAACGTTCTTTGTCATAAAAGCCCTGAAATAACAAAACGCGGGAGATGATCTCCCGCGTGCTGTCGAGGTCGGGTTTACTCGGTGTTTAGTGTGCTGTCGGCGATGAATGAGCATGATCGCCGCCCGGAGCGAGGGGTGCACGGTAGTCGCCGAAGTGAAAACCAGTTTCGGTTTCTGATAGAGCATACACGTCGAAGCCGTATGCATCGAGATAGTCTGCTAAATCATCGGGGGAAAGAAGATAAACGGAAGGGGAGTAACCCGCCTCAGCACGAATTTCCAGCAGGCGCTCGATGACTTCAAGTGGTGCAAAGCATCTCACAGGGTCTCTGTATGTTGCCATTGTCCAGCGCCTTTCTTTTTCAATCTAACGGACACCGGGTGTCCGTTCTCGAACGATCGGTTTGATGTACGAAATTACCAAGCAGGTTGTTCTTTAATTCAAATTCTTCAATCATTCGAACTTCAACTATTAGACGTCGTAGGAGACTAAACAGTTCCGAACATTATGAGCACTGAACAACCATCACCCTCGAATCAAGGCGCCGGATCACCACTGAATTTCATACAAGTGTTACGAGAGATGCTGAGCGTGTCAGACAAGGTGAGCGATCTAATTTTTAGCCCGGGCCGTCCACCGCAGGTTGAGTTGACTGGCAAACTCGAACCAGTGGTGATTGCCGGGCTAGAAAAATTGACCCCCGCGCATACTGCTGGTATCGCAAAATTAATTATCGGCAATCAAAAAGGACCAGCGGAGACGCTTGAGAATACAGGTTCAGCTGACTTGTCGTTCAGTGCTGCTGGTGACGCGCGGTTCCGCGTAAATATCTTCAAACAACGCGGCACCCACGCGATTGTTATGCGCGTGATCCCTATGCGGCCTCCGCGTTTTGAGGACTTCAATCTTCCCCCGCAACTGAAGCAGATTTGCGACATTAAGAATGGAATTGTTCTGGTTACTGGACCAACGGGGAGCGGTAAGAGTTCGACGCTCGCGGCGATCATCGATTTAATAAACGAAACGCATCATTACCATATCGTCACGATCGAAGACCCTATCGAGTTCCTGCATCAGCACAAAAACTCAACTATCCACCAGCGGGAACTTCACTCTGACACGCCGAGCTTTTCGGTCGCTTTGCGAGCGGCATTGCGACAAGCACCAAAGGTAATACTTGTTGGAGAAATGCGTGACCGCGAAACTATCGAAGTGGCCCTCGAAGCTGCGGAAACAGGTCACCTTGTTTTGTCGACGCTGCATACGATCGATGCTTCAAAGACGGTCGACCGAATCATCGGCGTGTTTCCCAAGAACGAAGAGCGAGTAATCCGCACGCGTATCGCACAGTCGTTTAGATACATAATCTCGCAGCGACTGCTGCCGCGCGGGGATGGCAACGGTCGGATCGCCGCGATTGAGATTCTGAAGTCGACAATGCGCACGCGCGAGTACATCGAAAAAGGTGAATCAGAAGGGAAGTCGCTGATCGACGCGATGGAGCAGGGCGATCAGGACGGAATGCAGACATTCGACAAAGTAATCGAGAATTACATCCGTGAAGGCCTTGTGTCGAAAGAGGTAGCGATACCGTACGCAACAAACGCCGGCAATCTATTGCTGCGGCTCGTCGATATGACTGGTGACGCATCGCCCCCGCCTGCGGCCAAGCCACCAGCTGAATCAGGTTCGATGCTGGACATGATTGAACGGTGATGGCCGCTCAGTGCTATCATCCTGCGAGTAGATTTTCGCCATGTATTCAAAAGTGCGCAGGCTTCTCTTCGGCCTGGTTCTCCTCTCAGGCTTTCTAGCTCTCCCGACCGACAGCTATGGCAAACCAAACGACGAAGGGATTCGTATCGATGTGCCGGCTGGCGGCCAGGTGTACATCGAGAACAAGTTTGGGAATGTCACCGCAGAGGTCTGGGATCAGTCTTACGTCTCAGTTTCGGCTTCGCTGCCAGCCGAAGGGACGAGGTTGCGTCGCTCTCCGATCCTCATCGACAATCGAGGTAAGTATCTAGGCATTTCAGTCTTCCGTGCACCCACGGATCCTGCTACGGTCGCTCACCTTAGTGTAAAGATTCCTTCTTCGTCACAGCTGGAAATAGTCACCGTAACTGGTCGCATTCGGCTTGTTGGATCCGCGACGAAGGTGACGCTGAAGTCGACCTCTGGTGATATTGAGCCGGTCATCGCGCCGACAAGTAACATGGACATCACTGCGCGCGCTCCACGAGGGGCGATCAAATCGCTCGCTCCCGATTTGCGCACATCAGATTCACAGTCTCTGCAAACGCGTATGGGAACTGGCGGCAATCAACTGGACATTCAAACCGAGACTGGCCAGATCCTTTTCACCTACGCAATGGGACCGGGAATAGCGGGTCGCACCGAACCCACTGAACCACGATTAATCGGTGGAAACTCTTCTCGGCCATCGACAGGTACTCCTTCTACTTCCGGAGTGAAAGCCGGCGATCAGTTGGAGGAGGGTGACGTCATACGTGTCGACTCGCAGCAGGTCACGGTGAATATGAGCGTGATCGATACCAGTACCAATCGAGGCCTTACCGGCTTAGCGCAATCGGACTTCAAGCTTTTTGAAGATGGTGAAGAACAAAGAATCGTCGGGTTTGAAGCAGCGTCGGCGCCTTTTGATTTAGTTTTGGCAATCGATGTTTCAGGCTCGACTAAAGACAAGGTTAAGTTGATGCGCAGCGCTGCTTTGCGTTTTGTGAACGCCGCCCGTCCAGCAGATCGGATTGCGATCATCACGTTCGCGGGGGAGCCAACCGTCATTTCCGAGTTGACGGCGGATCGTGACGCGTTAAGAGAACGTGTGAATGCGATTGACACCGCGCGCGGTGATACCAAACTCTATGACGCCACGGTCTTCGCAATGAACAAGTACGCCAACAATAAGTCTCGGAGGACCGCTATCGTACTGATAAGTGACGGACTGGATGGAACAATTCCAGGAGTCAGTGATCAAATTGGATCTCAAATCAGTTACCGGGAGACGCTCGATCAGATTCGAGAATTCGACGGCGTTATCTACACGCTCTGGCTGAACACTCGATACGTTGCGATGTCGCCTCGCGACACGCAACCAGAAGCTTTCGATGAAGCGTTCGACCGGATGCGCGAGATGGCAGATGCTGGTGGCGGCATTTTTTACGAAGTTAATCGATTGGAAGATTTAGCTGGAGCGTACGAACGCGTCGTGGCGGATCTCGGCACCGTTTACAGTCTCGCTTATGAGCCGACAAACAAAACACGGGACGGGAAATGGCGAGCCATTCGCATTCGGGTGAATCGGTCTAATGCCGTGGCGCGCGGCAAACGCGGGTACTATGCAAAGTAAGAACATGAAGCTTCTCAGCACGTTCCTGCTTTTACTACTACTCATCGGATCTACGCGCAGTCAGGATCCAGTCGAAACAGTTCGTATTGAATCCGACCTTGTTGATCTCAAAGTCAGCGTGCTTGGTTTCGCTTCCGACGCAGATGCCGCGTTGCTCGAACAGAAAGATTTCGAAGTGCTGGAAGATGGCACGAAGCAGGAGATCGCATTCTTTGCTGCCGCCGATGTGCCGTTCGATCTGCTACTTCTTCTCGACGTCTCAGGATCTGCGTCAGGCAAGCTGAAGTTAATTCGTAACTCAGCAAAAAGATTTGTAGATGCCGCCCGACCGGTCGATCGACTCGCTATCATGACCTTCACGGACCAGCCATATCTTCTGTCTAAATTTAGTTTGGACAGACGACAGCTAAAGAAAGACATCGACTACATCGATGATGCTTACGGCGGCACCAACTTCTGGGACTCGCTAGACGATGTACTTAAGAATGTGGTCCCGGGCAATCAATTTCGACGAACGGCGGTCGTTGTGATGACTGATGGGGTCGATAACGCGCTGCCCGGAGTTAAGGGTGAAGGATCCCAAACAACTTTCGAGGCGCTGCTGGAGGACGTTCGAAGATCTGAGGCGCTGGTGTTTCCGATCTATCTCGACACTGAGAAAAAGAACGAGAAGAATCCGGAGATTCCGCATAGCGCATATGCGACGGCGCAAGAACAGCTATCTCAAATAGCGTCCAGCAGCGGTACGACGCTGTATCACGCGGCGCGACTCCAGGATCTTGATAACGTGTATGCACAAGTAATACGTGATCTAGGTCGTATCTACAGCATTGGCTACAAACCATCAAACCGCGCGCTCGACGGCAAGTGGCGGCAAGTTGAAGTTCGTTTGGTTGGAAGACCCAGTCTTCAGGCTCGGACGAGGCGGGGTTATTACGCTAAACAGGCGTCTGCGTCTGACATGGAAAAGAAGTAGGCCCGTTAACCTTAAATAACTTGTAAATGTTTAATACAGGGCTATAATGCTCGCATCTCTCCCCGGCCACCAGCCAAGTTCAGTTCGGAGGACCCTTCCATGAGAAAATTTCTCAATGTCCAAAGACTCGCTGTTTTTTCTGCGTTCGTGTTGTTGGTCTTCGCCACCAATTCCACCGGCCAGACGCGGCAAGAGGTCTATCGCCAGGCCAGCCAAAAACACGTCATCTCGGCAAAAGCCGGAGGAGTAAACGCGGTTAGCGGCCAAGCGACCGTCCATGGAAAGGGAGAGTCCGAATGGCAACAGTTAATGGTGACAGATGACTTAAATGCCGGTGATAAAGTTCGCACCGGCAGCGACGGACGGGTGGAGATTCTTTTGAACCCAGGCTCTTACCTGCGTGTCGGTGGAGACTCTGAAGTTGAGCTCGCCGACAACTCGCTTGAAAATCTCGAGCTTCGGCTCTTGACAGGTGTGGCAATCGTCGAGGCTACAGGCGGTGACGGCATTGAACTGAACATAAACATCAGTACGCCCCACACGAAACTGGCGATTGTACGGCAGGGTCTATATCGACTGAGCGTAACCCCTAGCGACAACACTACTGAGCTAATTGTGCGAAAGGGTCGAGTGCTGTTGGGGTCGTCACAAACCAAAGTTAAAGCCGGCAATAAAGTGGTTTTCAACGGCGCGAATATTTCCGTGGCGAAGCTGACTGACCAGGAGAAAAAGAAGAAGAACCGCGACGAAATGGATCTTTGGAGTGAAGATCGTGCGAAGAGTCTGGCCCTTGCGAATCAACGGATCACCAGCCGAATGATGACGTCGGCGTTTTCAAGCTGGAGGGGATTCGGTTGGTCGTTCAGGAATTCCGGCCTTTGGTTCTACAACCCACTGAGCACTTGCTATACGTTCCTGCCATACGGTTATGGCTGGGGATCACCTTACGGCAACAACTATTCAACTTCGATTTACTATCATCCGAGAATTTACATGCGTCCGAATCCCGGCGGTTGGGTTGCACCGACCACGACCACTACCAACTCTGGCGCGATTATCCCGACCGGGTCGAGCCCTACGAGAACGACGCCGACCTATCCGGCTCCGACGATAGGAAATACGCCGTCAATGACACCACCGGACGCGAGAGTGCCGCGGGGCGTCGATGATAGAGGCACGCGGGTTCCAAACAAATCAATGCCGGACATGCCCTAGAGCTAAGCGCGTCGCGACTCCCTTAGAAGTTCATCCAGCTCTTCATTGATTAGTGCCTTGATTTCCGGCTGCTTCAGACCGGCGAGAACGAGTTGTGTCAACGCCGTTCGTAATTGAGCGCGCAACCTGTCTTCCTGGTTGTTTTCGAGTGTTTTGGAGACCACTACGGCGCCCGAGCCGTGCCTCACGCGGATAAGCCCTTCGTTCTGCAACCTTCGATAGGCGAAAGCCACTGTGTTGAGATTAACCCCCAGGTCGGACGCCACCTGTCGAACGGGCGGCAACGAAGTGCCCTGGGCGAGTTCTCCGCGCGCAATCAGTGTCTTAATCTCATCGACGAGCTGTTGGTACAGCGGTCGTCCATCGCGTTCATCGATAGTAATGTACATAAATTGTCTGTTGCATATATACAATAGACAATTTCAGATGTCGAGGAGTTTCTTTCGTCAGCGCAGGAGCTGTTGTGCGAGACGCGCTGCACCCGCAGCGACAGCTGCGACCCCCACGCTGCAAGCAGTATCACCAACCATAAAAACATTGGGAAGCGTGGTTTCTGGACCCAGTGAGAGCGCCTCGGGTGTTTGTTCTACGCCTAAGACCATTCCCAGTTTTCTCCGCGTGTCGTCATAGAAAGTTCGTGGATTCGCGGTCTCGATGATCTCAATAGTATCGCCTAGCTCGGGCACCGCTCGATGAAGCCTTGACCAAACACGCTCCAACGCCTCCTGGTCCCACGCCTCGAAGTCCTCCAGGCTCGATTGAAAGGTGAACCAATCGGCGACTGGACAATTGACCTTTACCGTGGCTGCTATTTTTCCTGGAACGCTGCCGACAGCTGATGTCGCGAACGTCAGATCCGCATACTCGAAATTCTCATCGCTTGAACCGGCACATGCGAGAAAGTGTTTCGCCGGCAGATGTTCGATAGCTGAAGACTCGACCGACGCATAGATTAGATATGCTCCGTTGCTGTTGAGCCGTGCCAGCTTTTTCTTCAAATCCGAAGGCGTCCGATTCAATCCGATCAACTTTCCATACGTGTCCCAGATCGTCATATTGCTGATCACGGCGCGTGTCGCCAGAACTCTCTCGCCACTCAGCAAGTCGACACCGATTGCCTCACCACTTTCATTGTAAGCAAGCCGCAGTACGGGACTGTTCAAACGAACTTTGCTGCCCACTTTCGTGATTGCTTCAGCCAGCGTTTCAGCTACAGACGCAATGCCATTCGTTATTTCATAAACATTTTGTCGCGGTAGATTCAGCGCCGTGCAGCCACTGACAAAAGCGCAACGTTCAATTGGAGTTTGAATGAATGCGCGCAATTGAGCGTCGATGAATCTCTGAAAGCGCGGTGATGTAGTCGCGGCATGATCCAGGACTGTGTCATTGGAAACGTCAGCAGGCGCTCGCTCAACAGTCTCATAAAACTGGATGACTTCTGACGCGCATTCAGGAAAAAAACGGCGCAGTTCTTCGGGAAACTGCGAGCGGTTCTTTAGCAATCGAACATCCGTTTGATCAGGTAAACGAACAACGTAATCGGAATCAATCAATCGTACTCGCGGAAGCGCCACTGGCAATTGCGAGAATATCTGTGAGAAGGTCTCGCCCGGTCCCCAACCAGTGTACAAACCCATGCCGGGCTCGAAATCCAACCCCGAGTATTCGACTCGTTTCACGCAACCGCCTACTGCAGAATTCCTCTCGAACAGACAGACGCTAACACCGCGTGCGGCAAGTACGGCGGCGGCCGTCAAACCACCAATGCCGCCGCCAACGACCACAACCTCATAAGCCATATATTAGGAGAAGAGCCGTGTGACAAAAGCCAACAGCTCGCCAGGAACTGGTTGCGGAGAGGATTCAGGTTTCGGAAGGAACGGGTAGAGAAGAATGATTACTGCTTGAATACCGTTAAAACCGAGATGGACCACCAAACACGGGAGTAGCCGCCGAGTGTATGCGCGAACGGCGGTCAACGTGATACTTACCAGGGTGATTACCCCTACAACGGCGAGGTTGTTTTGATACTGCAGATAATGCACCCCGGCAAAAAGGAACGAAACGATCGCAATAGCGAGTGCCGACCCGAAAACAGATGCCATCGCTGGATACAATATGCCGCGATAGACCACCTCTTCTACTACAGGTGCTGTCATGACGGCGAGAAGCGCAGTTACTACCCGCGCGCCCGCCGAGCTTTCAATCAACAAGTCGAGCTGCGTCTTCTCTCCGGGAAAGTAGTATGTAATCAACGCGCCGCCGCCAAACAATGCGCCGGCAATCAGCACGCAAATCAATCCACCTTTCAGCGGGCTCCACGACGATGGCCAGGAGAGACCGAGCGTCTTGCCTAGCGGATACTTGCGTCGACCGGTGACGAGCAGATAGCAAATCAAAAAAGTGAGGACGTGCGCCGGGATCACGCCCAGCACGGACAAAAAGAGAAATGCCTTGTCGTTCTCAAGGTGCGTAAGCACTGCTTGAGTCGAGGCGTTAAGAATCCTGTAGATTAAATAGGGAACGAGTAGAACCAACGGAACGAAGACTAAACAGGCCACGCTGCCAGCCCAGACCAAAAATGCGCTGAGTACACCGCGCCACTTTGGTTCAGCCCACGGTGGCCGGTCTGGATCGATTATCGCTGGAATAAAAGCTTGAGGCGGCACGACCACAGCGGACGGTTCGTTCAGTTCCGTTGGCGTCGTGGTTGTTTGCTCGTCGACTGGTGGTTGAAACGGCGAAGGTGGATTTATCACAGGGAAGCGAGTTTAGGTGAGCATAAGCGGGTTGGCAACAGTGTCTAAACGGCTGGGTACTGCGCGTTCGGAAGTTGCGCGTTGATTCGCGATGCCGCGAACATCAAGCCAATGATTGTCTTTGCGTCCTGAATCTCTCCTGCCGTTACCCGTTCAAGCGCATCCGCAAATGACAATTGAACGATTTCAAGAAACTCGTCCTCTTCTGGTCGTTGTTGCACCTCAGTTAAGCCGGTTGCCAGAAACAACCACATCTTCTCCTGCAGAAACCCAGGCGAAACGAAGAACTCGCACAGCTTCTCCAAATTCTGAGCACGCAACCCGACTTCTTCTTGAAGCTCTCTGACCGCCGTATCTTCAGGTCGTTCTCCGGGCTCGAGTGACCCGGCTGGAAGTTCGAGTAGATACTTGCGAGTCGCATGACGATATTGTCGAACGAAGAAGACCGACAGCTTTGCATCCAGAGCGAGGATGACGGCACTGCCCGGATGCAGAACTACTTCGCGCGCGTGAATCGCTCCGTGTTCCTTAATCGTGTCAACGATCAACTCCACGTGCTTGCCTTTATAGATTTCTGTGCTGGTTAGTATCTCAGGACAATCGTCGTTCATTCTCGGCCCCTGCTTTTTGATCTATGACCTGGCGCCGGATCTCACCCACCAGATATAACGATCCCGTCACTACAATCAATCCGTTAGACGGCGTCAAATCAATTGCCGCTTGTAATGCATCTCTGGAGTTTGGTGCGGTACGAATCCTGCCGGCTCCAGTTGGCGCGTTCCTATCCAGAAGATCCTCGGGATCAGCTGAACGAATGTTCTGCGCTCTTGTCAGAATCAGGGTATCGCTAATCTCTTGCAGAATGCTAATCATCTCATCTGCTCTCTTGTCACGCATCGCACCGAAAACAATAGTGAGCGGCTTTCGACCAAAGCGTTTTAGGTGAGCGGAGAGAGAACGAATCGCCGCGATATTGTGGGCGCCATCTAACAGGATTGGCGGCTCCCTTGATACCAATTCGAGCCGACCGTCGTGACGCGCCGCCTGGACGCCTTCGCAAATTACCTGCTCATCAAGTCCCAGGCTCTCGGCGATTTGGATTGCTACCGCAGCGTTGTCGATCTGATGTTCTCCGGCAAGACCCAGTCGCACCCGTTTGTAAACAGCAGCGGGCGTCTGAAACGTCGCACAGAAATAACCGTCGTTAACTTCTTCTATCCGGACCGCGCATTCACCGATGGCGGCGCGCACGTTGTTCTGTTCGCATCGCCGCTTGATGACAGCGAGCGCTTCCGACGGCTGATGGTCGGCAACGACAACCACTTTGACACCCGGATGAATGATTGCGGCCTTTTCTGCCGCGATACTCTCGATGGTGTTCCCAAGATACTCTTCGTGATCCATCGCGATTTGCGTGATCCCGACTGTTTCGGCTTTTGCGGTGGTGGTTGAATCGAGGCGTCCGCCCAACCCTGTTTCAAGAATCGCAATCTCGACTTCAGCATCTCTGAATGCCAACAGAGCTATCGCTGTGACGTGCTCGAAGAAAGTTGGTAAAGCCTCGGTCGTTCCTTCATTCAATAGTCTTTCTGCAGCGTTGCGGACAGTAGTTGCGAGTTGTGCAAAGCGCTCTTCGGAGATTTCGACTCCGTTGATTTTGGTTCTTTCGGTGATAGAGACGAGATGCGGTGAAGTGTAGAGACCTGTTCTTAGCTTTGCTTTTCGGCAGATCGAATCGAGCATGACTGCGGTCGAGCCTTTTCCGTTCGTGCCGGCGATTTGGACGGCGGGATAACTATGTTCAGGATTACCTAGCGCTTGCAGTAGAAGCTCGGTATTTCTGAGTCCCAGCTTCATCGCCAGGGTCTCGTGACCCAGACTCAGGAGATACTGGAGAGCTTGATCGAAGTTCATTGGAGGCATGATATATCACTCATATTCATCAAGGCTTGGCAATGTCATGGGACGAGGTGCAGTACCAACGCGCTGGGGGCGAAGCTTCGTCTCTGTGCAACCTCCGTGGTCTCTTTGTCTCGGTGGTGAAAAAATCTGCAGCAAACACCACCACAGAGACACAGAGAACACGGAGGTTGCACAGAGGAATTAGCCTGGACACTCGAGCTTCGCACTATCGCGTCGCTGATTGCTGACGATTCAGTATTAAGAGGAAGCCTGCAAGCCAGTGGTGTCGTTATTGAGCGCGTCGTGAGTGGGCGCTGCGGCGGGCGCGTTCGATGTCTGACTCTCCATGAATCTCTGGATTCATCATGAAGTTCAGCAACTTAATGATGTAATCGCGCATTTCTCTTCGATCGACGATGTCATCGATCATTCCGTGCTCGAGGAGAAACTCGGAACGCTGAAAATCTTTCGGCAGTTTTTGCCGGATGGTTTGTTCGATGACGCGTGGGCCAGCGAAACCAATCAGTGCTTTCGGTTCACCGATGATCACGTCGCCAAGCATTGCGAAGCTCGCGGTCACGCCGCCAGTAGTGGGATCGGTTAATACTGAGATGAAAGGCAGGCGGGCTTCGTCCAACGCGGCTAGTGCGGCCGAGATCTTCGCCATTTGCATCAGCGACAAAGTCCCTTCCTGCATTCGCGCGCCGCCGGATGCTGAGAAGATCACAAGAGCACTGTGTTCTTCCATCGCACGTTCGATCAATCGAGTGACTTTTTCGCCGACCGCTGACCCCATCGATCCGCCGATGAACGACATGTCCATCGCGCCCGCTAGCACTGGATGATCACCCACGGTGCCTCGCCCGTTGATGATCGCCTCGGGAAGGGAAGAAGTTTCTTTGGCCTGTTCCAGACGCTCCTTGTAAGGCTTGCTGTCGACGAATTGAAGCGGATCGATCGAGATCACTTCAGCATCGAGCTCTTCGTACTTGCCGTCGTCGAACAACATGGCGAGCCGCTCACGCGCTCCAATGCGAAAGTGATGGCCACAATGACTACAAACTTGTAGACCACTCTCGAGTTCACCTTTGAAGAGATGGGCTTCACACCCGTCGCACTTGACGAAGACATTTTCAGTCTTCACGACGCGCTCTTCGGGTGGAACAGCTTCTATTCGTTTGGTCTTTTTATTAAACCAGGCCATTGGAACGGCAAAAGGGTATCACAGTAGAGAAGAATTTCGGATTTGGGATTTGGGATTCCGTTTTTGTGTTGTCAATGCAACACTTATCGACTCAATAACTCAATGACGCGTCGCGAAGTCCGAAATCCGAAATCGCAAATCCCAAATCTTCTAAAACTCAATCCCTTGCTGCGCTTTGATTCCTGCCGTGAACGGATGTTTTATTTCGCGCATTTCCGTTACTAAATCCGC
>JBKPMX010000038.1:0-16219 GCA_046765655.1 Acidobacteriota bacterium | reverse complement strand
TACCGGGACTCAACGACAATCCAGACGCAGCGTTTCGGATCGTTTTCAACGGCAGCACTACGTCAACGGGCAACAATCGCCTGGATAACTTTGTCGTTGAAGGCACAACTGCAACGATCCCTGAACCAACCACCGTGTTGTTGCTGCTGACGGGACTTACGGGTTTCGTGGGAATGAAGCGGAAACGACAAGTGGCCGCACAAAGAGCGCGACCACCCGGATTAGATAGAAATTAAGCGTGCGCTATTTCCAGTCACCGACGAGAACGAACGGGGCCCAGTAGAAAGGCGCGCTGTATTTCTTTCCTGAAATTAGGGAAAGCTGCGCTTCACGTAAGGCAGCGGACGAAGAAACATCGCCACTCGCAAGGAGGCGACGGTAAAAGTCGGTCATTAAGTCGGCGGTTGACTTATCGGCAACAGACCAGAGGCTAACGCCGACAGTAGGCGCGCCGGCATACATGAAGGCGCGCGTGAGTCCCATAACGCCTTCACCACGCTTCTCTTTGCCGAGGCCTGTCTCGCAAGCCGAAAGAACTACGAGAGGAGAGCCGAGATGTAGATTGAATACTTCGTCAGTGCGCAGAAAACCGTCATGACTCTTATTACCGACGAGGGAGAGGACAACGCCTGTGAATTGCGGTCTCTCCGCGTTCAATAGACCGTGCGTCGCGACGTGAATGATCCTGTACTTGGTGATGTCGCGAGCTGCCAGATTGTCTTCGCTCGCGTCGAGATCGAGCCAGACGTCCGCCTGACCACCGGAGGTTTTTACTAGCTGCGAGATCTGTTGGGCCTCCGTTCGCGTACCGGTTAAGCGCGCCAAGGGCAAACCTTGCATCGGTCCTGATGCGGCAGCCGGAGTTTGACCAGTGACGTCAGTTACTGCGCTTTGAATTGCAAGACCGCGCACTTCGGCGGGCTCTGTGGCCGCAGGTGCCTTCTGTGCACGTGTGTCGTTCGAGTTGAAAACCGGATCCGCAATGATCAGCATTACTTTGCCGGTCGATGGTCCACGTTGTTGCTTGATGAAACCAACGACAGATGCTGATGGCGCATAAATGATCTCGTTTGTCTTCACCAGGTAACCGAGCGATGCGAAGTCACCGGCGTCAGCCGATTTCAGCAAGACTTCGAACGGGATATAGTTGAGGGCGCCGTCGGCCACGATCAGCAAACGCTTGTCAGTCGTCATGGCGGCTGCCGGTTCAACGACTGCTTTGTAAACGCCATTTGCGGCGGAAACAAAGGCGACAGTGTCTGTCGGCGCCGCTGCGGAAATTCCGAGCCCGCGATTGGCTTCGGCCACGTCGATGCCCACAATTCGCCTTTGCAATTGTGAAGGAATCAACTGAGCGCGCAGAGTTGTCGCCAATTGATCGACCGCGTCACGCGCCGGCAGCTTATAGAGCGTTACAGAGTCTTTACCGACGGCCCACAGATACGACGCTTCAGGGCGCAGTGCATACTCGAGGAGGACTGTCTTGTCATCAAGTACCTTTTGCTGCACGTCAGCAAGACTAAGAGGTTGGTTTGAGGTGAGCGACGCGTAACGAGGACTGGCAGTTCGGATTTCATTCTCGATCGATTCATACTCAGTCTGTAGCGACTCGAGCTCTTTGTCGAGGTCTGCTGGCTTCTTCTTGAGATCTTCCTGGGAGATGGTTACTCCTGTCAGGATTTCGGCGATCTCCTGCTGTCGATCGAGATTGTCTTGCTTGCGCTTCAGTAACTCAGTTGGGACGCCTTCTGAAATCGCGGCATCTGTTTCGACCAGGAGATCCAACAGCGATCGTGCGCGCGATTGCTCGTTGATCCTGAAAGCCTCAGCTGCGTACTCCAACGACTTTGCACTGAGCGGGGCACCAGCAGTCGCACCCGACAAGGCCAGCTCGGCATAAGCCGAACCAGCTTCATCAAATACGTCCTTGATGGTTGCGAGGAAGGTCGTGCGCGCTTCATCAGCCCGCAGACTTCCCTGTCGCAGAGTTTCAATCGTCGCTAACGACTCTTTGTAGTTAGCCACTGCCGACTCGCGTATCGCGGTGGCCTTCTTTGGATCCTTTTCCTGTGCTGCCTGTAGCCAGAGGCTTCGACCAATACCGCGCTGCGCCGGCCACATCAAATCGAGACGCTTATCATCCTGGGCGCCTTTCTTAGCGTCGTTGTAAAACTTCGTTGCATCTTTGAACTTTCCCTGACTCAGCAGCACATCGCCGAGACTCGTACGCGCTGCGGCGCGAAAGCGTCTGGTCTGTCCGAGGCTTGCGATACCAGCAATACTATTTCCCGACGCATCCAGCGCATTTTGGAAGTGTTTCTGAGCTGTCGTTAGATCGTTTCCGGCGAATGCAATACGTCCCAGGCCCAATTCATAACTCGAATAGACAATCGCAACGCGATACTCGTCCAGCTCTTTCCTGGCTTCGAGCGCGACGGTCAACGCGCTAGTCGGTGCTGCAACTGCAACGTCGCCTGTAGAAATGCCACCAACGATCGCACCAAATCCTCCAAAGCGTCGGCTTACTTTCTTGGCCGCGCTCTCCGGCTTTTTCACGACCATCCGGCTGTAAGCCGCCATCGCTTCTGAAGTACGACCTAACTTGAAATTCACATCGCCGATCTTCGCGAGCATCAGATTGGAGTTGAAGCCATCATCGGCAATCCCCGCCGCCGCTTTTACAACGTCGGGTTTCGCGGCCACACCCATGAATCCCTCTAGCGCCTTCTGGTAGTAATCGAGCGCGACTGGATATTGGCCCTGTCGAAGATAAAGATCGCCGAGCTCATTCTGCGCGGCGGCCATACCTCGGGGGTTGTTCGCCGCCGTGTAAGCCTTCAGCGCGTTTTGCAGATGAATAAGTGCTTGATCAGCGTGCCCACGCTTCAACAAACGCCGACCTTCTTTCAAATCGGTGCTCGCTTGATCGGGCTGTTGCACGGGCGGCCCGTCGATTCGATTATTTGCACGCGCTGACAAGACTGCGGGACCGGTTAGCAACCCCGCGACACAGAGCAGACTGAGAAATCTCATGATTACTAACTTCATTATTATTCCCCTCGTGAATCGTCGTGAATCGTAAATCGTGATCGTAGAAACTTGCTTCGCCTCTTATCACTCCTCACTCATCACTTTACTTATGAATTAAATCAAGTGTGGTCACCAGAGTAGATGAATCTGAAGACGCCATCATGATCAACGACGGTGGTGGATCATCTTTCGCCAATCCCAACCCTCTTGTTGACGCCTGCTGCTCTCGTTGCGTTTGAGTAGCGCCGTATTGTTTCTCTTTATCACTCTGTAAGGGTTGGCTGGCCTGGCTTTGGACGAGAGTCCACACTGCGTCGGTCGGCTTCCATGAACATCCTTTGTTGCCGCCGCAATAACTGATCAGATCATCCTCAATCGGCACACCCGCCAGCGGCTCTCGCGTGAATACAAAGATTAGGCGCTCGTCGCCGGCGTTTTCGTCAAACACCAACCAGCGCAGTCGCTCGTCGACTCCAACACTCGATGGAACTTCGAACGGCACGTGCGCTTGCAGGTAGTTTCCCGCCTCATCAAGTTCGGCATTCGGATAAATCATTACCGGCGCACTGTTATTGGTCGTGTTGAAGATGTAGATGTAACCATCAGTGTTTGTCTCCAAAAGCACGCGTACGCTGTCGCCCTTCTGGAAAACCGTGGTCGGGTCAGTGCGAACCGCGTTGCCGTTTGAGTCGCGCCTGAACAAAGTTAGTCCCAGCCCCATTCGTTGCTTGTTGACTGCGGTGGGATTTTTGGCGGTGCTACCGGATGGTGGCGGCGTCTTCGTGACAGTCCCAGTCGATGACGTCGAGCCACTCGGATTCTTCGGATCCTTGGCCGTTGAAGGGTTCTGTCTTGGCCTTCGGCGGTTCGTGCGCGGGGCGGTATTCGTGTTAGTAGCGGGCTTGTCCTTTTGACGAGACACCAGGAACGCGCCACGTACGTCTTCCTGGCTCAGCGCCGCGATCGGGATCGCAGCTAACACAAGCGTCGCACAAGTAAAGAGGGCCAGTTTTAATTTCATGGAAGTCTCCTGATACCACTACCCCTTCGTGGGGTCATTTGTGTTGAATACGAATATCGAAAACGATCGGATTGTTTAGCTGGTCTGGCGGCAATTTGATGCGCATCGAGGGTGCCTGTTTGTTCGACTCATCCAGATCCACGACCGCTTTGGAATCCTTGAAGTTAGCTTCGAACTGCTTCAACTCGCTAAGCTGCGCCGCTGTTAAGGGCTGCAACGTCACCGCCTCATCGAGGAATCCTGGTGAGCTTAACGGAGTCTTCGAAAAGATCACCTTGAACGTGTCTGTCCCGGGATGTGTATCGAGACTCAACCAATTCGCTCCGCTGGGAAAGCTCAAGTCTGTGTTTTGTTTCACGCGATTAGTCTTCAATCCAGAACCTGCCGGCGGCTTCGAAGTAAGAAATGCTGTCGGCTGATTTGTGTTTCCTCCAGGACCGATCAGATAGACATATCCATCTTCGCTAAACATGAAGTGGAGTTTCAGAGTTTGACCTGATGCGAGTGGAACGCGGTCACCAACTCTTGCAGATCCGTTTTCCGGCCGCTCCAATTCCAGCCAATAACTACCGACGGGTTGCGGCGTGATCGTTGCGGGCGGATTCGCCGGCGTGACGACCGAGACAACCGGATTTGAAGGTTGCGATTTCAACTTGCTGTATAGCAAGAATCCGCCGATGCCCGCGCCAACGATCACGAACAGAATCACAACGGCGGCGATCGCGAGAGGCGCCTTACTTTTCTTCTTTTCGACAGGCTGCGGAACCGAGACGGTTTGCGTCGCAACTTGCGGCATCGTGATGCTCGAAGGCAATGTCCCACGCTCTACAATTGTCGGCGCACTCTCACTTTTGTCGGGGGCGTGTTCGAGTACGGTTGCGTCGCTACGTCCACTTGCCGTTTCCCTCGCCTTCTTTTCAGCTGGGGAATCGAGAGTGAGTATCGTTGGGGTGTCGACCACAGGGTGAGTGTCAATTGTGGTGCCCGCTAACGTTTCAGCAGTGACGTCAGTCTTATTTCGCAAGAGTGTCCGGCGTTCACTACTTTCCAAACCTGCGCGTAACTCCGCCTCGAGTTCCTTCGCTGTTGCTTGCCTGTCAGCACGGTCTTTGGAGATTGCTTTGGTGATCGCGTCACTGAAACCCTTTGGGGTGTCGGGCACAACTTCATTCAGCGGACGAGCCGGCGTTGACACGTGTTCGCGACGCAACTCATGCAATGTCTTACCCGTGTAGCAGCGGCGTCCGGCCAGCAGTTCATAAAAGACGAGACCCAGACTGTAAATGTCTGCGCGTCCATCGATCTCGAGATTCTGATCGCGAGGGATCTCGCCCCACTGTTCAGGCGACATGTAATAGGGAGTTCCTAATACCTGGCCCGCCATCGTCAGCGCAGTATTTGAGCCACTATCAGATCCCGCTATCTCTCGCATCTTCGCGATGCCTAGATCCAGAAGCTTCACGGTCGGCGGACCCTTATCTTCCGCCAAACTGACCATGATGTTCTCCGGCTTCAAATCACGGTGAACGACGCCCATCGCGTGTGCCGTGTCGAGAACGCTCATGATTGGAGTCAGAATTTCAAATGCTTCCTCAGCTGTGAACCGGCCGCGCCGCTTCAACTCGGCGTCGAGTGTGTGACCCTGCACGTATTCCATCACCATGTAGGTCGTGCCGTCTGGTGTGGTGCGCAGATCGTGAACCGTCACCGAGTTTGGATGGCGAAAGCGCCGCGAAGCCTGACCTTCACGACGAAACCGCCGCAACCACTCAGCATTGTTTCGCACCTGCGGCGGCAAGACTTTTATAGCGACACGATCACCCAACAGAATGTGACGCGCACGATACACTGCGCCCATTCCACCTTTACCCAACATCGCTTCAATGTGGTATTGACCGTCCAGGACAGTGTCTACCAGCGATGCCTGATCCTCTTCGAGAACCTCGCCATCAACCGTGCAGAAGGTGACTGTGTCTTCGTATTTTGCTTTGCAGACCGTGCAGTATTTCATTCGGGGCTAAAAGAACAACGCAAACGTCGCAAGGGCGTGAGGCTGTGAAACCATCTGACCACGTCCAACCACCTGGGGGAGGGTTAGTCTAACACAGATGAATGCGGAGTTAGGAAGGCATTGATATTTTGGGTGGTATCCTAATCTGAACAGCAACGACGACCATTGCCTGTGTAACCACAGCGTCAGTGTCTCTTCAACCTTGCCTGCTTCACGTGTAGAACTTGATTCTTCCCACGCTATAATCGCGCGCCATGACAATGAATCCAGTTCTCCACAGTTTTGCTTATTGTCTCGACTACCTGCGCGAACAGGTTGCCGATATTCCTTCAGACGAGATGATGAAACAGCCGAGCGGAATTCGAAACCATCCGGCATGGCTAATTGGCCACCTTACATTTGCTTGTCAGATGGTTGGAGGCGTGGTGGGATTACCTGATTGGTTGCCGGAGGATTGGGCGAAGCGTTTCGCACCTGGAAGCATGCCCGTTACGAATCCAGCGGTGTACGAACCGAAAGAGCAGCTGTTGCAAATACTTGGTGATGCACAAGGCCGACTCGTGAGAGCCGTCGAACAAGCGGACGACCACATTTTGGATCAACCGTTCCCTGATGAATCGTATCGCGAAGTATTTCCAACGATCCGGCACGCGCTAACACACGTGATGGTGGGCCACACGTCACACCACATCGGACAGCTTATGGTCTGGCGTAGAGGAATGGGGTTGGCACCCATGCAGCGATCTTTTGAGTGATTTAGCCGATATAGATCTTACGCGCGTATTCGTCGACCATTCGGTCACTGTTGTAATCGGGTCCCAGTGTTTGAATCGCACGCTTCATCATCGTAATCCACTTGTGCGGCAATCCGTCCGCCTCGCGCTCGTAATAGAGAGGGGCCACTTCCTCTTCAAGTACTCTGTAAAGCGATTCGGCGTCTGCCAGATCTACATCGACCCCGACCTCCGCATCGATGTTGCTACCGATCGCGAATCCATTCGTTCCGTCGTATGCCTCAAGCCACCAGCCATCGAGAATTGAAAGATTCAACCCTCCGTTCATCGCGACCTTCTCTCCACTCGTTCCCGAAGCTTCAAGTGGCCGTCGCGGCACGTTAAGCCACACGTCAACGGAATGGACTAACTGTCTGGCGATCTCCTGGTCGTAATCCTCAAGGAACACCGCTCGCTCACGCGCTGCTGGTCCATACTGCCATTGATTTAACTGCTGCAATATTTTTTTCGAACCTTCGTCCTGCGGATGTGCCTTGCCCGCAAAGACAAACTGCACCGGTCGTTCTTCGTTGTTCATTAAACGGGCAAGACGCACAACGTCACTCAGCAGAAGGTTCCAGCGTTTGTATCCGGCAACACGCCGTGCAAAACCGATTGTTAACGCATTGGGATCGAACGGCTTGGGTTGATTTTCAGAACCTACCAACTGCTTAGCCTGCGACAATCGATAGCTGATAAAAGCCACGAGTCGTTCCTTGAGTAGCAAGTGTGTTTTCCAGAGCTCCTCCGCTGGGAGTTGTGCGATGCCGCGTTCCCAAAGCGAGCGTTCTCTCAGATGAGTCTCCCAGTCAGGAGCGACAAAACGTTCGTAGAGACCGCGCAACAATGATGATACCCAGGTCGGCGCGTGCACTCCGTTTGTGACATGCGTAATCGGAATTTCATGCAGCTGCCTACCGGGCCAAATCTTTTGCCACAATGCCCGTGAAACTTCCCCATGTTTGCGACTGACGCCGTTGGTCGACCGGCACATCCGTATGGCCAGGGGTGTCAGGCCAAATCTCTCCTCTTTGTTCGTCGGGTCAACGCGACCTAACGCAAGGAACTCATCGAGCGTTAGACCGAGCGTGCGAATGTATTCCTGACCGAATGCATTACTCACTACAGTCGCATCGAACTCGTCGTTACCAGCAGCGACTGGCGTGTGCGTGGTAAACACACACTGTTGTCGGACACGTGCAGCGGCATCAGCGAATGTAAGCTTTTCTGATTTGATGAACTCGTGCGAAAGCTCGAGGGTTAAAAATGCGGAGTGCCCTTCGTTCAGGTGAAACACTTGCGGTGTGATGCCAAGCTTTCGGAGTAGTCTGACGCCGCCGATGCCCAACAATATTTCCTGAACGATGCGAGTTTCTCGATCGCCGCCGTAGAGATGACCCGTGACCCATCTGTCAGTTTCAGCATTGTCGGGAATATTCGTATCTAACAAATAGAGCGGGACGCGACCGACCTCAGCTCTCCAAACTTGCGCGAGCACGCGACGGCCACGAATCAGCACCTCGATCATCAAAGGCTTGGCCTGTTCATCCTGGACCAACCTGATGGGCAATTCATTCGGATGCGTTTCGCCGTAATACTCTTCCTGCCAGCCGTCTTTTCTCAGCCGCTGGCGAAAGTATCCATAGCGGTAGAGAAGACCTATCGCCACAAGGGGCAAACTAATGTCGCTTGCTGACTTCAGATGGTCACCAGCGAGAATGCCCAGGCCACCGGAGTAAAGCGGCAAGGAGTTGTGCACGCCATACTCGGCGCAGAAATAAGCAACGGGCCGTTTCGTTGTTATTGGCGAATCGCCTTCGGGTGGAGACCAAAGTTGCGGCCGTTCAATATACGTTTTGAATTTTTCTGAGATGGACGAGACGCGTTGCAAATAATGAGGGTCAGTCGCCACTTGTGCGAGGCGATACGCAGAAGTCTTTTGAAACAATTGCCGCGGGTTGTGTTCACACTCTTCCCACACTTGCGGATCAAGATCTCGAAAGATACTGAGGCCATCAGGCGCCCAGCTCCACCAGTAGTTCCAAGACAATTGTTCTAAGGATAAAAGAGGCGAGGGCAAGTCGATCTTGCCCTCAAGACGATTTTCAATCTCGGTGGTTTCAATCATTCGTTAATCGGGATTGTCGAGTATGTGCTTTCTCGTGGGAATCAGTCAGTACCCCCTCGCGGTAGCGGGTGGGTGCGAAGCTTTTCCTCAGTGCAACCTCTGTGTCCTCTGCGTCTCCGTGGTGTGTTTTGCTGCATCTTTTTTCACCACAGAATACACAGAGGTTGCACAGAGAAGAAATTAGCCAGAACACCCTACCTGCGCACCCACTTGCTACCTCGAGTGGTACTGACGGTTTCCCACGCAAAACTGCTGTGCAAGACGCCGCTAAACTGCCGCTCTCCAAAAGCGGAGAGTTTACTCGAATTTTTGATTTTCGAGGAATGCCGTCGCGTCAGCGCTCTGAAAGAACACCATTCGCACTTGTTCTATAACGCTGTTGGAACTAAGAAAACTGCTAATGGCCGTTGATGAGACTTCGGCCGCTTCGTCTTTGGGGTAACTGAACACCCCGGTGGAGATTGCGGGAAATGCGATTGATGTCATCGAATGCTGCAGAGCCAACGCCAGGGAGTTTTCATAACATGCGGCTAATAACTCAGCATCACGCCCGCCATTTCGTCCGTAAACAGGGCCGACAGTGTGGATGACGTAATCAGCTGGAAGCAGACCAGCGGTCGTTAATACTGCTTGCCCTGCAGGCAGCCCTTGCGGATAAGTCGTCCGCCTTATTCGTTGGCACTCAGCAAGAATCTGCGGTCCGCCGGCTCGATGGATTGCCCCATCGACACCGCCGCCTCCCATTAAAGAAGAGTTCGCGGCGTTCACGATCGCAGTTACAGCTTGTTTGGTGATATCAGCGACGATAACTACAACACGACCGCCGAGGAAGGATTGGTCGAGCGGCTGCATCACTATTCGGGCTCGCGAGGCTCGGTTCGAACTTCTTCAAACATGTCTTGCCGTCGCAATGCTTCAGCAACGCCTTTGGCTTTGTGTTCTGTAAGCGGATGGTCTGGATCCGTGCTTGCGATTTCGAAGACGCGATCATCAAGCATCACAACACCGAGCGACCCAAGGGTTACGCCTGGCGTGATCTGAATCTCGTCCATGTTGTGAATGCGAAAGCGGCCGGTCTGTTCAACCCAGTCTTCGATGAAAGGGTCGCGCAGGGCATGTTCTGCCTCCGCCTCTGAAAGGTAAGCGCCCTCAACAATGAGACAATACTCGCGCACGGCTGTTGAGTTATTAGTGAGAGCCGGGTAAGAGTATCGACCGTTTACTCTGTTGGACCATCGATCAATTAATTCAGCAGATACCCTTATTCAGGCGGGAATAACTTTACCACTGCCAATCGGTCTAGCCAAGCAAATCCCACCGACGGCAGTCGGTGGACGGTTCAAGTCTTTTCTATAACAAGCCACCCCAAAAAACTCGTTTTTTATCGAGTGCTCATAGAAAGGATCTGAAGAAACCGCCGACTGCCGTCGGTGGGATTTGCCGATCGATAACGAAAGCGCCGCCGAGAGTTGCTGGCTCTCGACGGCATCTTTTATGCGAGTGGTTGGTTAACTTCTTACTAACTATTACGAGGCTCGCGCGTACTGTCGATTCAGAGCGTCACGTAAACGATCGAAGTATGAATCGAAGGTTACGAAACCAGTTGTTCCCTGGAAGAAGGCTTTTCCTCCAGTGCTGTCTGCCAGGCGGTTCAAAGAACTCTGTCCGTAGCTCGCAGCCAGACGATTGAAACTCGTCAACCCAACCGAGGGAGCGTAGAAGGTGAACACTGACACCTTGCGTCGATTCGCTTCGTCGATGGCTCGATGCAGATCCAATGTGTTACCCGCCGCAGTCGAATCGAATCCACGAGATGTGTCCAATCCGTCGGAGACCAACAACAGGGCGTTGTTACTCCATGCCGGATCAAACTTCTTCAGCGCGTCGACTACTTCGACGTACGGGTTGTAAGGTGAACTCGCTCTGCTTGCCGTTGGAATTCTCAATGAACGAGCAGCCTTATCGAGATCGTTTGTAAACGGCTGTCTAACCTGAAGTGAACCGGCGGTGATGTAAGCGACCATCACTCGAGAACCCTGCGGTAGCGAGCGTATAAAATCCTTCGTCACGCCGATTTCATTGGCGACTTGCGAAACGAGATCGTCTTGTATCAGAACCGCCATGTTGACCGGTTCAAACACTTGTTTCCGTCGCTGGTCCCTATCGGAATCGGTGCGCGCGAAAGCTGTGACAACAGCCGACGCTGCAATCACTAGCGCAACAAAAAGCGACACAAATTTCTTGAAATACATTTCTTTCAAATTCTCCTGCAAACCCTACAAAAAACTCGGTTCTAAGATGCGTTTGCTGGTGTATAAGATGCCAACACCGATACCGCCGTGGAAGCGTTTTGGCTCGTGTTCGTTCGTGTGGCTTCGTGGATCGTCCGTAGCGAGTCGTCAACACTCAAGCGGTGAAATCAGTGCCACTCATAAGTTCAGTAATGGCCCTGCTCTACCACTCATCAATAGTGAACTTACTCAATTTGCCAACCCCCTTCCCCGTCAGATAAATTACTCGCACATTCGCGGAACACATCCCTGCCAAATCTGCTTGTAGTCGGATGGGTATCCTTCGCCAAAATTCGCATGCCTGAAAGGAAATCATTCTTATGAAAGTCTTTACGACCGAAGCCATCAGAAATCTCGCTGTCATTGGACATGGCGACGCAGGGAAAACGCAGCTCATCAGCTCGCTTCTCTACGTCGCCGGAGCCACACCACGCTGGGGAAAGGTCGACGAAGGCACCACAGTCACCGATTACGAAGAAGATTCAATCGCCCGCAAGATCACGCTCAACAGCGCACTTGCACATCTCGAACATCGCGAAACAAAACTCAATTTCATCGATACCCCCGGTTACGCCGCTTTTATTTCCCACGCGCGACCGGCGCTGCGCGTGGCCGATTGCGCCATCGTCGTAGTTGACGGAGTCAAAGGTGTTGAGGTGCAGACAGAAAAGACGTGGGCTTATGCGAATGAATTCCTAACGCCGCGCGTGATGGTGATCACGAAGCTCGATAAAGAACACGCGGACTTCGGCGCCGCCGTCGCTAGCGCGCAAAAGACGTTCAGCCGTGCAATCATTCCCTTTACTTTGCCGATCGGAAAGGAAAAAGATTTCCGCGGCGTGGTGGACGTAGTTCACATGAAGGCATACGAACTCGGAGCGGACGGTCAGGCGAAGGAGATCGATATTCCGAGCGAAGGACGCGACCTCGTCGATAAGACACGCGAGAGGTTGGTCGAGCTGGTCGCTGAATCGAATGACCAGTTGATGGAAAAGTATTTCGAGCAAGGCACGCTCGACGAAGCAGACATACTTCCGAACATCAATACTGCAATCGCTAACAGCAAACTGTGCCCGGTGTTCGCCGTGTCAAGCATCACACAGGTAGGATTGCGCGCGCTGCTTAACGCTCTCGTCGACTACGCGCCGGATCCAGCGCATCATGAAGCGGAATACGGAAGATTTATTGATGGTGGTCCAGACGGCGACCGGATCCCGAGGAAATACAGTGACAGTGAACCATTCTCAGCCTACTGCTTCCGCACGATCGCTGATCCGTTCGCTGGTCGAATCAACGTAGCAAAGATCATCAGTGGCAATCTCAAGACGGACGCAAACGAATTGAACGCGAACCGCGGTGTGATGGAGCGACTCGGCGCGATCCATTCGATTCAAGGCAAACAACTCGACAAAATCCCTGAAGCACATGCCGGCGATATTGTCGCATTCGTGAAGTTGAAAGAAACGCAGGTCGGCGACACGCTTTGCGATAAGCAGAAATCAATTGTTTACGACGCCGTTGAATATCCCGAAGCGGCGATCGCATTCGCGATTGAGCCGAAGTCTCGACAGGACGAGGAAAAGATCAGCGTTGCATTGCACAAGATTCTCGAAGAGGATCCCTCGCTGCACTTCTCACGCGACGCGCAGACGAAAGAGTTTTTGTTGTCTGGTTCCGGTCAGCTGCACGTCGAAACTGTCGTCGAGAAACTGAAAAAGCGCTACAGCGTTGAAGTGACGTTGCATCCGCCGAAGGTGCCTTATAAAGAAACGATCACGCAACGCGCAGAAGTCCAGGGCCGTCACAAGAAACAGACAGGCGGTCGCGGACAGTTTGGTGACTGCAAGTGCGTGTTTGAGCCTTTGCCACGCGGCGGTGGTTTTGTTTTCGAAGACAAGATCTTTGGTGGATCAGTTCCCCAACAGTTCCGACCCGCGATTGAAAAAGGAATCGTCGAAGCGGCCGGGAAAGGCGCGATTGCCGGCTATCCGCTTGTAGACTTCAAAGTGCAACTGGTTGATGGTTCGTATCACCCGGTAGATTCCGACGAACATTCGTTCCGCGCTGCGGGCCGGAAGGCTTTTCGCGCCGCTATGGAAAAGGTGAGGCCCTCATTGCTCGAACCGATCATGGACGTTGAGATTGCGGCGCCGCAGGAAAACAGCGGTGACATCATGGGCGATCTAAATTCGCGTCGCGGTCGCGTGCAAGGAATGGAGACGAGCGGAAAACAGCAAGTGATCAAAGCCCAGGTGCCGATGTCGGAGATGCTCAACTATCAATCGACACTGAACTCGATTACAGCCGCGCGTGGATCATTCCACATGCAGTTTTCTCACTACGATCCGGTACCAGGACAACTGGCCCAGAAAATTGTCGAGCAGTCACGCGCTGAAGGCAGGATCAGAGGCGGCGAGGAAGAAGAATAAGGACAGGAACAGGGGCAGCGATCAGGAGCAGGGGCACCACGCTGGAGGCAGGAAGAAGCCCAATCCTGCTCCCGCCTGTTGCCCCTGCTCCTGTTTCTTGGTTATTCCGGTTTCCTCACTTTCGCTGGCAGCACGGTATCGAACGTCTTCTTATAACCCTCGGTAATGGTGTACCCGGCAGGTACTTCGAAGAGATCCTTAGCTGGTTCTGCTCGGTTGATGTTTGTCAGCCGGTAAATCGTCTCACCGCTCCGCGGGTCACTGTGTTTTGTCATCACAACCATCTTTAGTTCTGGTGCATACCATCGCTCGCTGACGACAACGATGTCGCGCTCGTTCCCAATCTCACCTGCGGGAATGGTAAGCGTCGAGCGTGATCCTTCTGCCAACACACCTTCGATAAGTTGCTGCCCCAGCGACTCATTCACTACGTTTTTGCTTTCGTCTGGAGTCTTCAGCACCCAACCAACATCGCCTGATCCTGCGCGCAAACTGAACTCCTCGCCCGGCGGGTGGGGACCATCCGGAATGACAACAAAAGGTTCCGGTCCTCTTTTGATTTCAAACTTAGTTTCAGCTTTTTGGTCTTTTGCACCGGCCACAACCTTTGGCTCCCCCGACATCCCACCAGATGGGATTAGCATGTCACCCCGGGTAATCATTTTCGTTTCCAGTTTCAACGGCACGTTCTTATGGGCGGTTTTCGTTCGAGTGTTCAATGAGTAGCTCACACCAGAAACGGGATCATTAATAAAGATCGTTTGAATGGGTTCCGCGCGAGGTGCGAAAGTTGTAACTGGCTTCAGAGTCTGTTCCCGACGGGTCCGGCCTTCGCTATCGCGGTAAAGAATGCTGGATGTCTTGTTGACGATTCGATTGCCATCGGCAAGCGTCTGGGTCGTCTCAGTAATTGCTTCTGCGGAGTAAGGAGCGCCTTTAACAACCTTGCCACCAAATCCTATCTCCGTCCCAACGAACACGAAGGTGTCGGCGCCTGGCTGCGGCCCTTCGGGCGACACTCTCCGCTGGCCAACTATGATGTCGGTGCTGGGCTGTTGGGTCTGCGCAAGCGACCCTGCCGTAGCCATCAAAATTGCGGGGATGATTAGTGCGATTACTCTTCTCATCTCAGTTGTTCCTTTCCAGTTCTATTGTACGAAGCGTATGGCGTGGGCCAGTCCATCAACACCTAACCACACGTCTGCCTTCACGTTTTCATTCAGCCGATCCATGTTGACCGGCAAACCAAACTTCACTAATGCCGAGCGCGGTAGCTCAACGCGGACGATATAACCACCGTCTTGTAGAGCCGCGCTGTTGATATTCCCGAGAGGTATGAAATCTGTTGCGATTTCCCGCGCGTGATTGGAAACCACTTCATCAGGCCTACGAGTTTGGCGGGACACCGCAGAACGCAGTCTCGGTTTCGTTGGCTTTACAACTTTTGGGGCGTCGTGGGTGGCTGCCATTGCCTCACGCGTGTCCGCCTGATCGCTCTTTCGTTCTTCAGGACCAACCGAAGGCTGCTTTGCCACTTCTTTATGTCCGCGCGATGCCGTTTGCCAATTCAATGCGATAACCGTTCCCACAATCAGAACAATCGCGGCAGCTACTGCCAACCAGTACGCACGACGAGGCGCGACGGCGGTCATCGCCGGTGGCGGAACGTTACTCTCACGCATTGCAGCTCGCAACCGAGTCTCAACTTCAACAGATGGACTCATCGAAGCCATGTGCTGCGACAGCAGACGCAGGCCGCGAGTTAACGCTTGTTCGTCACGCAGTCGCTGGCCGCACTTAGCGCACTGTTCGACATGGCCCAACGCAGTGCTGCGCACGTAAGTCTCCATCATCTGGCCGCGCGCGAGTTCACCAACCAGTTCTTCAAACTTTTGGCAGTTCATGCGAAACACCTCTCTGATTCCCCCGCCACCGCCGGTTCAGCACGCACGGGTCGCAACTTGTTCAGCAACAGTGCCCGTGCTCGATGCAAACGCGAGCGGACAGTGCCAATGGCGCATTCCAATACTTCTGCTGCGTCCCCGTAACTCAGTTCCTGAAGATCGCACAGCACAACCACTTCCCTGTATCGCTCAGGAAGACTTAGGACCGCTCGTCTCACAGACTCGATCGACTCAGCGCGAGTTAGATCGTCGAGTGGATTGGACTCATCGATTTGTTCGTCAACCACTTCCGCATCGAGCTCAGCTGACCGTGCAGCGAGCAAGTGATCACCTCTGAGGCGGCGGAGTACATAGTTGCGAGCGACGCCAAGCAAAAATGAATTCAACGATCCACGAGCCGGATCAAACACATGTGCGTCGCGCATCAGGAACAGAAATACTTCCTGAGTGACGTCCTCAGCGAGCGTCACTGATCCCGACATCTGGTACGCGAAACGGTAGATTGGCGCCTGCCGGCGTCGGTATAGGACAACCAACGCGTCTTCATTTCCGGCCAGCATGGACCGTAGCAATTCGTTATCGTCGAGTTCTTCAGCTTGTGTCATTGACTCAACCGGTGTGGGCCGTCACAG
>JBKPMX010000037.1:0-31327 GCA_046765655.1 Acidobacteriota bacterium | reverse complement strand
GCATGTCAGCCATGCGCGAGTAGGGCTGATCCATGCGAATGATGTACGAACCGGCGGGATATTTCTGATCCTTGACGTTGAAATCCTTCGTCGCGCGATGGATTTCAATTCCCTGCATCCGCATCAGGTTGACCATGTCGGCCGCTTCGACCGGACGCGGCGTGTCGCCCGGAATGATGTAAGCCGCGGGCCCTTCGTTCGACGCCTTGGCGATGGAGCGTTTGCTCTTCAGATAGAAATTGTTGAGAAATCTCTGGCGGTCACGAGCGACGAAATTCATCGCGAACAGAATCGCGGATTGCTGCATGTTGATGTTGTTGCGCATCGACCAGTTGACGCGCGGGAAAGGTGGATTCGGTCGAAACCAGGCGCGAGAAGTTTGATTCGCCCCGAGTGTTCGTTCGCGTGTGTCGGCGCCGCCGTTGCCAAAGGTTTCATAGAAGCGTCCGATGGCGTTGGCGCCTGTCGCGATGTAAAGCATGTAGTTCGGTGCCCAGCCATCGTAGAAACCATGCGTCCAAACACCGGGCACGCCGCGCTTGGTCATCTCTTCAATCTCGTGATAGGCGAGCAGTTGGAACTCGTCGATCGCGAGTGGATCGAGCCAGGCGTTGTATGGACCAGTGCCGGTCATTGTGTAGAGATAAGGCACTGACTCATGAAGATCGTGCAGCACGGTCGGGTGATAGTCGAGGAAGGTCTTCATCTGATTGCGGGTAAGAGCCAATGCGAGACCGAGTCCATCACGATTGTTGTCGTGCGCAACGTATTTACCCCAGTAGAGCAGTGGCGGCGTCGGTTTGCCAAGATTTGCTCTGTGATAGTTGTACAGATCCACCATGAAATCACGACCGTCGACTTCCAAAGCGGGCGTGATCATCACGATCATGTTCTTGCGGATGTCTTCGATGAACGGCGAGTCTTCGACAGCAAGTCGGTACGCCATTTCCATCAACATCTCTGGCGAGCCCGTTTCAGGAGAATGGATCGAACCAGATGCCCAGTAGAATGGCTTGCCTTCCTGCGTAAGTTGCTGGGCCTCGGCTGCCGTGATCTTTCGCGGATCAGCGAGCTTGGCAGTGATTTCTTTGTAACGGTCAAGCTTCGCTAGATTGGCTTCATCACTCACAAGCACCAACAGCTGTTCACGTCCCTCTTCACTTTTTTCCGGAGCTACCAAAACACGCACACGTGGCGATGCGGCAGCGAGTGCACGATAGTAGCGATACAGATCTTTCGTATACGTGAGCTTGTTGGAAGTGCCGACCGCGTAGCCGAGAACCTTATCAGGCGACGGCACCTTGTCGGATGCCGGTAGGTGGTCCACAAGTTCCGTCAGAAAGTACTTCTCGGTGGTGTACTCCGCGATCTTCGCGCCGTATGCGGTATCGAGTGGCGAAGTCGGCGTTGTGTAGGTTGGATTCGGGAACGTCCGAGTAAATGGTCCTGGCGGAGCCGAACCACCAGCTTCCGAGTTGGAAGGATTGCGCGTCGCCGTTTGTGCGAGCACGACACTGCAAAGAAGCGTGATGACAAAGACTGCAAGCAGATTGATGGTGGATTTTCGGGACATGGCTTTCTCCTTCAAAAGAGATAACTTAATGATTAATGACTGAGGTGCTCAGCGGGCTTCGACATATCTTAGTTGAGTCTTGGCCATTCGCTACCGCGAACGGTACTGAATACGGCGTCTAACAAATGCCTTTAAGTTCTAGCGCCACGAAAAGGGATCGGGGTAGAAAATACCCGAAGCAATTCAACATTCGGAAATCGCAGGTGGGGACGCTCGCACAATCCTCTAAAGATCCTTTGCGCAGCGGAAACCAGAAGTCATCCAGCGTTCGTGCGCGTGGAAGAAGTTTCGATAGGTCGATCTAATGTGGAGTTGCGGCGTGGCAAATGATCCGCCGCGCAGCACCTTCTGATTCACGAACCACTTGTCGTTGTATTCATCAAACTCCGACTTGAATCCCGGATAAGGGACGTAGTCAGACGTCGTCCATTCCCAGACGTCACCAATCATCTGATGGCAGCCGCTCGATGTCGCGCCTTGGGGAAATGCACCGATCGGTGCAACCGACCAATGCCCGTTCTCAAACAGATTTGCTTTTGCTAAATCGGGCGGCTCGTCGCCCCAGGGAAAGTTGTGGCGGACGTCACTATAACACGCCGCTTTCTCCCATTCGGCTTCAGTTGGCAGACGCTTGCCACTCCATTTCGCATACGCTGACGCTTCGAAGTAACTAACGTGGGAAACCGGCTCGTTAAGCTTCTCGGTAACCGGATGGACGCCGCTGAAGTCACGAATCATCCACTCGCCATCGTGCGACTCCCAGTACAATGGCGCGCTCCACTGTTCGCGATTCACGGCTTCCCAACCTTCTGAAAACCACCAGCGAAAGTTCTGATAACCACCATCGCGAATGAACTCAAGATAATCGGCGTTGCTCACAAGAGCTTTATCAATCGCAAAATCCTGTAGGAAGACTTGATGGGCGGGCTTTTCATTATCGAACGCAAATTTGGAGTGCGCTCCCGACGAGTCGGGACCGGCGCTTTTGTATCCTAACCAAAACAATCCACCTTCAATGTCTGCCATGCCATGCACCTTCAGAGCCGACGTGGGCGCGGGCTTCAGCGGCGCGTCAAACTGATTACAAAGCAGGTGCCTAATGTCGTAAACCAGCAACTCCTGGTGCTGCATTTCATGTTCGAGCCCAAGCCGCACCAGTGATAAGAGATCGCTGCGATCATCAACAGACTCGAGAAACCGCAGCATCTGTTCGTCAATGTGATTTCGATAGGCGACTGTCTCCCGCACGGTCGGGCGAGATTTGGTCCCACGTTTCGGTCGCTCGATCCGTGCGCCAAAACCTTCATAGTAAGAATTGAAGTAGAAGAGAAAATCTTCTGAATAGGTTTGATAATTCGGTTTATGCACTTGAAGGACGGTTTCGAAGAACCACGACGTGTGGCCGATATGCCAGCGCGGCGGGCTCATGAAATCGGCCGTTTGGATAACGTAATCCTCGATCTCGAGCGGCGCGACGATCTGCATGGTGCGTGCGCGAACGTGTTTGTAGAGATCGATGATTGAAAGCGCTTTGCCGCGAGAAACGTCGCGCTCAGTTGAGACCATTGCAAGACTCCAGTTGGGGTGAGGCAATGATACTCGGTAGAGCTCAAGGTACAAAACATGAACTGCTCAAGCTGAAGTGAAATGATGCAAGTGGAGTAAGTTGCAGGTAGGGAAGGCTGGTTCACCCCCGCTCAACACCCTAATGCCTTCAACATTGAGAGAATTTCCAACTTAAGCGGGGGTGAACCGCCCTTCCCCACTTGCTGATTGGTTTCCTTGAGTTATTTCAGCGAGGTTGACTGGTTAATGCGATGTACCTGCAACTGAGGGGCTAGGTCCAAATTGCTAATGGAGAGGTTTACCTGACTACTATTGAGCTCGAACCACGCTCCGTCACGCGCCCGATCACCGAAGCGTGCGGATAATTCTCCTTCAACCGCGCCAGTAAGTCTCCCGCACGATCCGGCGGAATTGCTATCAACATTCCTCCCGCCGTCTGTGGGTCAAAGAGTAGCTTCAATAGGTTTAAGTCGACTGATGAATCAATCTCGATGTCAGATCCGATATATTCGCGATTCGTCTTATCGCCGCTCGTCAATAGATTCGCGGTCGCGAGTTCCAGAGCTCCTTCAAGGAGCGGCACTGACCCGGCCTCGATTTCGATTGTCCCTTTGCTCGCACAGGCCATCTCCCACGCGTGACCAAGGAGGGCGAAACCTGTCACGTCAGTCGCAGCTTTAACCTCAAACTCCCGCATCGCTTCTGCTGCGTGTTTCCCTGGCGTCAGCATGGTTGAGACCGAACCGTTCTTAACCGCATCACTCACTTTGCCCAGCTTTATTCCGGTGGAGATAACTCCCGTGCCAATTGGCTTCGTTAGGATCAAAGCATCGCCAACACGCGCACCTGAATTCTTTGCGACTTGATCTGGATGAATCAAACCGGTCACTGAATACCCGAACATGATCTGCTGGTTATCGACGCTATGTCCGCCAACGAGCGTCACGCCATGTTCATTCAACGTCTGCAGCCCGCCACGCATGATCTCGGCAAGAATCGCCGGGTCGACACCTTTCTTTGGGAAACAGGTGATTGCCATGGCTGTGATTGGTGTGCCCGCCATGGCCCAAACGTCGTTGATTGAGTTAAGTGCCGCTATCCGACCGTAATCAAAGGGCTCATCAACAATTGGTGTGAAGAAATCGAGCGTTTGCACGAGCGCGAGGTCGTCGCGGAGGCGGTATACACCCGCGTCGTCGGCTGTATCGAAACCGACAATCAAGTTTGGGTCGTGAGGTTGCTTTGGTAGCTCGCTCAAAACCTGAGCGAGTAAGCTCGGGCTAAGCTTCGCCGCTCAACCGGAACACGAAACCATCTCGGTTAGACGCATGATGTGCCTCCTTTCGCGAAATTCGAACCCTAGACTGGATTAACAAGATTAACAAGACAGGACTTAAATAGGTAAGATAAACCAAGTCTCCCGCAAAAACGCAATTCAACTGTAATTCGGAGTTGGCGATGAAAACCGAGCAGACGATTATTGGGATATTGGTCCTTTTGTCTTGCACCACAATCTGTTTCGGACAAGCTCAAGACTTGGGTAATCATTTCGATTACGACAAGAACGCACCGCTCGATGTGAAGACTGTCGGTTCGGAAAAGCGGGGGGACGTGACTATCTATGACATCACTTACGCGAGTCCAAAGGGTGGTGTTGTACCCGCGTATCTCGTCGTTCCGAACGGTAAGGGACCGTTTGCCGCGGTCGTTTGGGGACACTGGTACTGGTCAAATTCAGAGATGCGCAATCGGAAACAGTTTCTCGACGAAGCTATTGCACTCGCACCGGCTGGCGTCGTTTCGCTTCTTCCTGACGGGCCTATCGCCCGTCCGGGTTACGTGCCTGATACGACACCACTCAATGAGAAGCAGATTACCGACAGAATTCAAGCGGTAATTGATATGCGACGCGGCATCGATCTGCTTCTCTCGCGCAAAGACGTTGATCCTAAACGATTGGCTTTTGTTGGTCACAGCTACAACGCAGTTACGGGAGCGTTTCTCAGTGGCATCGACAGACGAGCGAAGGCTTACGTGTTGATGGCGGGCGGGCTTTCAGACGAAGTGGATATGAAGACACCTGAATATGAGGCCTACCGACAACGCATTGGGCCGGAGAAGTTCGATGCCTTCGTCGCTAAGTATTCATGGATGGATGAGGGAAAGTATGTTGCGCAGGCAGCACCGGCGTTCGTTTTTATGCAGTTTGCAGCTCAGGAAGACTTTCTGAAGCCAGAGCACGTCCGAAAATATCAGCCGATTGTCAGCAAGCCGAACATGCTCAAGATCTATGAAGCGCCGCATGCTTTAAATGCAGAAGCGAGGCGCGATCGGATTCAATTTCTGACCGAGCAGTTGAGGCTAAAGAAGCTGCCGGATTCAGTCATCGCGGCGATACCGGACCTTTATCAACCGCCACGACAGTAGTCTTGGAGTGCGGCGACCTGTCGCCGCTTTCATTCGCCGCCTTCCACGGTTGCGCGCACTCCGAAAGCGAAAGCGGCGGCAGGTGCCGCACTCCAAATGAAGAAGCCTCTCATTCGCGTTGGCCCCGCTGGTTGGTCATATAAAGACTGGGAAGGCGTTGTTTATCCACAGAAACCAGGCCCGCGCTTCGATCCGCTTGAGTATCTCTCACGCTTCTTCGACACGATCGAGATCAACAGCAGCTTCTACAGATCACCGACGGCAAAAACAGCAAAGTCGTGGGCGAGCCGCGTCGCAGGTAATTCGCAATTCAACTTCACTGCAAAACTACATCGCATCTTCACGCATGAACGCGGCAAAGCAACGGACGCGGACGAAAAGGAATTTCGCGAAGGGATGGAGCCGCTTGCCGTAGCCAACAGGCTCGGCGCCGTCTTACTCCAGTTTCCCTGGTCATTCAAAAACACCGACGACGAGCGCGCGTATCTTTTGAAGTTACTCGATAAGTTCAAGGAATATCCGCTCGTACTCGAAGTTAGACACACGTCCTGGAACAATCCTCAGATTCTTGACTGGCTGGAAGAAAGAAGCGTGGGAATTTGTAATGTCGATCAGCCGCTGTTCTCGAAGTCGATTAAACCCGCAGCCCTCACGACTTCACCCATTGGCTATATCCGACTCCATGGCAGAAACTACAAAGACTGGTTCCGCGAGAGCGCACCACGAGACGATCGATATAACTATCTCTACACTTTAGACGAGTTGGATCCGTGGATAACGAGAATCAAAGAAGTGGCGAAACAGACGCACGATACCTACGTCGTTACGAACAATCACTTTCGCGGCCAGGCAGTAGTCAACGCGCTTGAAATCAAATCCACTCTCGAGGAAAAAGTCGTACCGGCACCAGGACCTTTGTTTGAGGTGTATCCGCGATTGGAAGATTCTGCTGTTCCAGAAGAATCTAAAAGCGAAACAGGTTTACTTTTCTAGGTGCAAAACACGAGCGGTCATGGTTCATTGAAACAACTCAAGCTCCGAGATTGCAGGTTGGGAAGGGTGGTTTACCCCCGCTCAAGATCCGATTCCTTCAACGTCGAGCTATTTTGGACTTGAGCGGGGGTAAACCGCCCTTCCCAACCCGCAATGTGTCAAACTTGAATATAGAACCGGAGCTTGAGCGCTTATGTTCTGCACGTCGACCGTGGCAGCTGCAGCTTGAGCGCCTTGCTTGAACTTTGAAAGCCTACTTAGCAGCGCCTTGACCAACCATTTGCGCGAAAGAGATTGGAAGACCATCGGGATCTAAACAAACCGTCAGCTTGATTCCCTCGCCTTCCCGCTGGGTTGGCGGCATTACGAAGGTGATGCCTTTCGCCCTCAAATCCTCGTAAGTCTGGTCAACGTTGTCGACATTGAAACCAATCGAGCATGTTCCTGCGGCTTTCGATTGATCGCCGGTATCGTGATACTCCCTGGCAGTCCCACCACCGTGAAGCGCCAACGTCGTAGTGCCGGTCGCGAACTCAGTCCAGTCAGGCGATTGAAATTTGAGCGGAATGCCGAGCTTGTCGCGATAAAACTCAACCGAACGCTGCATATCAGAAACAATGACCATCGTATAGTCGATCTGTTTGAACATGGGATTCTCCTTATGACCTTTTGCGAGGCTTACTATTACCCATGCCGACAATTGCGTCAAACTCGTCTTTCGTTAACGCCATGACCGAAAGTTGCGATTGTCGAATAAGCGGTAGATCACTCAACCGCTTGTCGTAGCGGATTGCGGCGAGGGGGACCGGGGAGCCCAGCTGTTTTCCTGGTTTCAGATCAACGGCCACCCATTGCGGATCGTCGGCAGTGGGATCTGGATAAGCGCTCTTCACCACTTCAGCGAGACCGACGACGGCCTTTTCCTTACCTGAGTGATAAAACAGAACACGGTCGCCGACTTTCATTGAACGAAGGTTGTTGCGTGCTTGATAGTTGCGCACGCCTGACCAATCGGTGCGCCCATCGTTCACGAAGTCGTCCCACGAATAACTTTCGGGCTCTTGCTTCACCATCCAATATTGCGACTTTGCGAGTTTTGTCATCAATCCACCTCAAGCGTGAATCGTGAATCGTGAATGCTGAAGAGCTCGGCGACTATTTAAGTTTAAGATTACATCTGCGGTCACTTTGACGATTCATGTCGCGATTCACGATTTACGATTCGCTATTCACAATTAACTATTCACTATTCACGATTTACTATTCACGATTCACGATTTACGATCTCGAACGTTCCACAATCAAAAAGAAAGATAACCAATCGAAATGGTCAAAGAAGGATCTGCAGCGCCCGCGTTTAAAACTACCGATGCAAACGGGGAGACAGTCAGCTTAAAAGATTTCCGTGGGCAAAAAGTGGTGCTTTATTTCTACCCGAAAGACGACACACCCGGATGCACTAAGGAAGCCTGTTCATTTCGTGATTCGTTTTCGAAATTTAAAAAGCAAGGCATCGCGGTGCTTGGTGTATCGCCCGACAGTGAAGCTTCTCACAAGAAGTTTGTTGCCAAGTACTTACTACCGTTCACACTTCTGGCTGATACGGATCGCTCCATCTCAGAGGCTTACGGTGTTTACGGAGAAAAGAAGTTCATGGGCCGAACTTACATGGGCGTTCATCGAACGACCTTCCTGATCGACGAGAAGGGCAAAATCAAGAAGGTCTTCGAGAAGGTTAAGCCGGACGAACATGCCAGTGAGGTGCTGGAGGCTTTTGCCAAGTAATCCCGCCGCGACTGAATCCCCGAGAGGAGGCTAGGCTGCCACCCAGCCTCCAATCTTTGAGGGTTCGCCCTCCGGGTTCTTACCAGGCATCAATCCCTGCAGACAACTGAATGAACTCGGGACGTCGCGCTTTCGCGCTGGAAGCGCTGGAGCATCGTCGAGATCGGCCGTATCAGCCGAGTCGTTTAAGTAATAGTTCCTGGTGTTATCGACGATCTGCGTCCGAATTTCACGAGTCCAAAGCAACAGATTTGCGAGTGCGTCTCCAATTTCATCTTTGCCGAGCTTTGTATCCTGAGCAATTTCTTTCTGCGTGCGGGCGCCTCTGCGAATGGAATCGCGCACACGCTCAACCGGGGAGAGTTTGCTGAGCGGCTTCGAAGGCTGTTGGCCTCCGTAGCTTGACTCGTGTGACAGGTACTCGCTGATTTCGATCTGTTGTGCGATGTATTTCTTTCTCGCTGACTTATATTCCTTTAACGCCCGCCGGCTTTGTGTAACTTTATTTCGAATGCAACTCTTGCAATAAAGATTGCGACCATCTTTACGTGCGCGACAAATTCCAAATTCGGAAACTAAAAGATCCTGCGCGCAGATTGGACAATGTTTTTTGTCTGGGGACAATTGTGACTCTTTCATTTCTCCGCACTCCACTGGGCCCACGTGCGACAAACTTTTTTAAGACACACCTCCGTCGTTCGGTGCTGCATCACCGCCGCGAAGTTTCGAATTGAGTTGATTGTTTGGCGAGGTGCCCTAACGAGGGCGTTCGCCTAGATTGCCTTGCGCGATGTTCCCAACACCACGCCCCAAACTTACCTGAGCTGAATTCCGCAGGAGGCTTCCGGGCAATTGCGAGATATTAAATGAGTGCGAGCAAACCTTCTAACGAACTCAAAAACCAGGCCGCTGACCTAACCAAGTTTGGCAATCAATCGCTCAGCGAGGGAATCGCATTATAGTGATCGAAGAATTTTTTGCAACAACTATTTAATGCTATTTAGCGATCGAATCCAGTTACAAAAAATGCGCATCTGATCGCGAATTCTTTTCTTCAATTCACTCGACGCAAACAACTCAATAGCGTGAGGATAGTTGATCCAACCATGCATCGCAACTCGCGAAAATGATCACGTGCGACTGAGTCAACACAAACAGATGATCGTTAGAAATGTTCGAAAAAATGAGTGCGCTGCCATATGCAAAAAAGCGTTCGCCGTCTGTTTCGCGAAACACATTTCAGTGTTTTTCTTTCGTCGCACAATTAGTAGCCGTCGAGTTGTATTCAGTACCGTGCGCAATAGCGAACGGCCAGCACTCAATGTGGAATATGCACGTTGAGCTGTGGCGGTCTGCTACTTCGCACGGTATTGAATACAACTGGATCGAAAAGATATTCACTGCATGCATCGGATGAGGTTAACAATTGGACCACACATTCGATTTGAATATCGCAAACAACTCAAGTGTTAGAACAGAAGGATTTCCAGGCACGCCGCTGACGTGTGCAAAATGTTGTAACTGCGCGTTTGTAACAGCTTTGTAAAACTAACCACTGTGATTTCCACATTGATTTCCTCAGAATCTGTGGAAAACTTTCTAGCTGTGCCGGAGTTCTTCAATTCGTTTCCTATCCTTCACTCGATACACAAACTTCAATCCGGACCAAGTGTCGTCGATCGCGCAAATCTTCACGTCGACAAGACCACAGTCGAGTCCGATTCGCTGAACGTTGTCGAAGATCAAATCTGTCTTAACGCCAGAACTCTTTTTCGGCCATGCCACCCAGAGCATTCCATTTGCTGAAAGCTTCTCTGCTACAAGTGGAAACCGTTTAGCGAGCATGGTTTCACGATCAGCGAACAACACAACCAGATCGAGTGGTGCTTTGAGACTGCTCAGGATCTGAGTGTTTGCTGGGAGCTTACCGAGTTGGGGGAGAAAGGATTGCGGCGCATTGATGAGACCAATCCGAAAGTTCTCTTTGATTCCTAACTTCTTTGGTAAGGGAGTTCCTGAATATCCCGCCATATGAACCTCCAGAACGAGAAAAGCAAATCATTTGAGAATTATTATTTGACATTTATCAATTGAGATTTAGTTCCCGTTTCACTGCACTCTTTTCGACCGCTCGGAACTCCGATCCCTCTTTAACTCTCAAATGACAAATGTCAAATAATAATCCTCAAATGATTCGGTTTCCTGCGTTCTAATCGTTCACCACAAACGAAGGACTTTCCACCAGGTAAATCCCAACACTGTCCAAATGATGATAGTGGCGATAGAGGTTATCAATCCCACCCACCACCATGTCCGTTGTTTCAAATAGTCGGCGCCAAAATAGATCGGCGCGGGCGTTGTGCCGTAATGAGTTAAGGAGGCCCCCAGGTTGGAAAAATATGCCAATGAAAGGACCGCGAGATATGGTGGCGTGCCCGCCGCCAGAATCACGACGAGAAATGGTGTGTACATCGCCGTCGCGTGTGCAGTGATGCTTGCGAATCCATAGTGCGCGTAGAAATAGATCAACAGTAGCACCGCCAATGCTACCCACCATTTCCAACCAAGTGTGAACGACGCTGCAGAATCGGCGAATCGTTTCGTAATGCCGGTTTGGCCGAGCGCCTCAGCCATTCGGATCAAACCGCCGTACCAGATAAAGACGCCCCACGCACCACGTTCATCAACCAGGTCGTCCCAATTCAACACGCCCGTAAGCAAAAGAACGCAGATGCCCAACAACGCGACAGCAGCGTAGTGGATAGTGTGAAAACGACTTGTCATCCAAAGCAAAGAAACCAATCCAAACACAAGCAGCATGATTAATTCAGGCCATTTCATCGGCCCCATCAATCGGAGTTCTTTTGAAGCGAACTCTGAAGCTGCGGGAGTGTGTTTGATCTCAGGAGGATAGATTTTGTAGATGACATACGGTACGACGATCAAACTAGCTACGGCCGGAACGATTGAGGCAACAATCCAACTCGCATATGTCACTTCAATCCCGGTAACTTCTTTAGCAAACTTCGCAATCAAAGGATTCGACGCCTGCCCTGTGAGAAACATCGCACAAACGATCACGTCACACTGATAGACCGACGTCATCAGGAACGCACCCAAACGGCGTGCGGTATTGCCCGGTCGCGATTCATAGGCCTCAGCAAGACTCTTCGCGATCGGAAATATAATCCCCCCAGATCTCGCTCCCGTTGAGGGAATAACAGTGGCGAGCAGTGCGTCAGTGGATGCGAGTGCGTAAGTTAGCCCCAGAGAGTGACGGCCAATGGATTTGATGAAGATAAATGCGATGCGCCTGCCCAGGCCGGTTTTCATCATTCCTCTTGAAATGAAGAACGCTGCCAGCACCATCCAGACAATGGGATCGGCGTAACCTCCAAGAGCTTGTTCGATTGGCAGGATTTGAAAGATGGCAATTGCGGAAACGCCAACCAGCACCATCGCCGGAGCCGGAATTGGTCGCGCGATCGAACCAGCAATCGTGGCGGCGAAAACTGCGAGTAGTCTCCATGACTGCACTGTAATGCCGGCCGGCACAGGAGCCAGAAGGATCGCGCCGGCTACCGCGAACACGACTAGCCAACGAATCAGCTGATTGCGCAGCTCAATCTTTTCGTTGAGTTTTGTTTCGGAAGTTTCTCGGGGTTCGAGTGTGGGTTCGTCCAACTGATCGTCCTTCTTGATTCGGGCGACACAGAGCGTCGGGATACTATGCTAAACGGGGCTACGGCGGCAAACCTTTGATATTAGAAACCTTGACCCGCAAATGTGCATGGATAAACACTGATTCGACAGACGGCATCAAACTGCTTTGTAATGGTTCTCTTGTGAACCGCGACTATTGGTCAAATGGGTAGCGATTTCTAAACTTTAACTGGCAATGCTAATCAAGAAACCAGACGACATTAAGTCGAGCGAGATTACAGATCAGAAGACTTATCTGAATCGGCGATTGTTCATGCGCGCAGCCGTGTTAGCTGGCACCGCGACTGCGACAACATTCCTTTACCGCACCTTAAATCCTCCACCCGCGGAAAAGACTGAGGGAATCAAGCTCAACCAATCAGCAAGCCTGCCGAATCAGGAAGCTATTCAGAAGGGTTATCGAACGTCAGAGGCTCTAACTCCGCTTCAAGACATCACGAATTACAACAACTTCTATGAGTTTGATACCTCTAAGGACGGAGTCGCATATGCAGCAAAAGGTTTCGTCACAAGGCCGTGGACAGTCTCAATTTCAGGACTCGTAAACAAGCCGCGCACTTTTGATATCGACGAATTGCTGAAGTTCGACCAGGAAGAACGCGTTTACCGACTTAGGTGTGTTGAAGGATGGTCGATGGTGATTCCGTGGCTTGGTTTTCCGCTCTTCAAGTTGCTCGAGAAAGTGGAACCAACTTCACAGGCGAAATACGTCGCATTTCAAACGCTTCTCGACCCCAAGCGAATGCCTAATCAAAACACGGGAGTGTTGCAATGGCCGTATGTCGAAGGACTTCGGCTTGACGAAGCGATGCATCCATTAACAATCATGGCGACCGGGATGTACGGCGAAACGCTGCCGCCGCAGGATGGCGCTCCGTTGAGACTTGTCGTGCCATGGAAGTATGGCTTCAAGAGCATTAAGTCGATCGTCAAGATAACGCTTGTCGCCGATGAGCCTCCAACGACATGGAACAACGAGACTCCAGATGAGTACGGCTTTTATTCGAACGTGAATCCGTCAGTACCACACCCGCGTTGGAGTCAGGCGACGGAGAGACGGATTGGTGAGTTAGGTCGGCGCAAGACGTTGCTGTTCAATGGGTACGGCGAACAAGTAGCAAGTCTTTATGAAGGAATGGATCTTGTTAAGTATTTTTGACGATTTGTGCGGGTGGAGGCTTGCGGAGAGCAGGTCAGATCACGTGTTCCATTTGCCATTTGAGATTTGGGATTTGGGTTGACACCGGTCATTTGAAAACAGAAACCATTCAATTTGGGAAGACCGTCGTCTTCGTAAACTCGCTCATCCCTATTTCCCTGCTCTTTTGGGATTTGTACTTCAAGAAGGTTGGACCCAATCCACTCGAGTTCGCTACGCGCACGACCGGAATGCTCACGCTCGTTTTTCTTCTCCTGACACTTTCTATCACCCCCGTACGGAAAATCTTCGGGATCAATGTCCTCGTGAAAACGCGGCGCATGATCGGATTGTTCGCTTTCTTTTACGGCACACTGCACTTATTGACTTATGTTTGGTTCGATCAATCCTTCAATTTGCGAAGCATCGTCGCCGATGTCGCACAGCGTCGATTTATACTGGTCGGGATGACCGCACTCTTTTTGATGGTGCCGTTGGCTATTACATCAACCAACCAGATGGTGAAGAAGCTGGGTGGCAAAAACTGGGCGCGTTTGCATAAGCTCGTATATTTGTCGGCGATCCTGGGTGTGGTGCACTTTTGGATGCTGGTGAAGTCTGACGTGCGATTGCCGCTAACTTTTGGTTTTCTGTTAGCTTTGTTACTGGCACACCGGCTTGCTGTTCGGTACGGTCCGGCGGCAGGCAGCGAACAAGTTGAGTGAAACGACCGACGGCTGACATCAGCAGTGGCACTCAAGATCCGTTTGTAACGTTCGACGTACCAAACACTAGTGATGAAGCTCCAAGGAACAGTTCAAGTTGCGATAACTGCAAGTTTGAAAGGGTGGCTTGCCCCCGCTGAGATTCATTTGTACTCAACGTTGGGTATGCCGGACATTGAGCGGGGGCAAGCCACCCTTCCGGACTTGCGTTATTGCAGCTTGAGTTATACCCATGAGAATTGACCGTTGACCCTTGGCACGTCGAGCGGTGAAACGATTCTTGCGCGTTATGGGACATATATTAACTATCAGGAAGACCGAACATCAGCACATTGAGAGAGAAGTGTCGAAGCTGGTATCTAGTAGGTTCATGTTCTTAGGTGTCTGCCTAGCATCGGATTTGGAGCTGAGGCACATCGCGTTCTCGATAGCCTTGCTTGGTGCAAGCTGCTATCTGTTTTATCGATCTGGACGCGGCAAGACGATTGGATATGCGGCGGTTTTGCCGAAGGACCGTTGTTTGGACGCTGCTTACTGCCGCTGTCCTTTTTCTCTTTGGGGCGGCGTGGTTCCTATCAGCCGTGTTGCGTCTCGATTGCTAGAAAGGAAAGCAATGATTAAACGGGCTGCAATCCATGCAATCAGTTGATCGTTTTTCCAGTCGCGTAGAAAACTACGCCCGTTATCGCCCTGGTTACCCTTCCGCAATCGTTGATTTGCTGAAGGAGGAGTGCGGCCTCTCGCCCAACTCGATGATCGCTGACATCGGCTCAGGCACCGGCAAACTCTCTGAACTATTTCTCGCAAACGGAAACATCGTTATTGGCGTCGAGCCGAACGCACCGATGCGTGCGGCGGCAGAATCAATACTTGCAGGCTCCCCAACCTTTCGTAGCGTTGATGGAACAGCTGAATCAACGACGCTAGATGACGCCAGCGTCGACTTCATCATCGCAGGCCAGGCATTTCACTGGTTTGATGTTAAGAAAACGAGGGATGAGTTCAAACGAATTCTTAAACGAAATGGCTGGGTCGTCATTATCTGGAACGAGCGACAAACTGCATCAACACCATTCCTCCGCGCCTACGAACAGTTGCTCCTGACTTATGGCACCGACTATCAGGAAGTGAGGCACGAGAACGCCGAACCGACGGTGAAAGAGTTCTTTGCGCCGAAGCAGCCGAGGTTCACTCAATTTCCAACCAACCAGTCATTCGACTTTGAGGCGCTACGAGGACGCCTGCTTTCGTCGTCTTACACGCCGGAGCCCTCCAGCCAGCATTTTCAGCCGATGCTCGCGGAGCTGGAATCGATCTTCAACAAGTATCAGGAAAATGGTCTGGTACGTTTCGATTACGACACCCGAGTCTTTTATGAGCAGTTGGATTGATTTTAGCCTGCGAAGCAGGCGTAAGCGTAAAGCCTGGGGCGTCAGCCCCAGGAAAACGATTGCTGATCATGTTAAGCCCGCTTCAGCGGGCGACAGATCTGAATCTGTTTAGGCTTTCGCTCGCTGTCGCGAGCTCGGATGAAAGTACTCCTGGGGCTGACGCCCCAGGCTTTACGCTTCTCGCCTGCTTCGCAGGCTCGCTATTGTATGGCTCTGTTTTCGATCACGGCGACCGCATGCGCCAGTTCTGAGCGACTCACCGGATTCTGGGGCTGGAAGAACCCGCCGGAAGATAACAATCCTTTCGACACTGCAACTGATACATAACCGCGCAACTCAGCAGGAATACTCGACACGTCAAGAAACGACAGAGGAGTGAATGTCCCTTCAGCTTCGGACCGCAATCCGGCAGCTCGCACGAGTGCGACTGCCGCAGCAAGCCGCGTGACGTTGTCGTTTGGTCCGAACCGCCCTCCAGCTGCCACATCAACGAACAAAGCGCCGTCGGGGTTTGCCTGCGCGCTCTCCACGAACGACATCGTTAGGTTGTCGCGAACGTCTGAATACGTCGGCAGCGCCGGCAAATACTGCGGCACGCGCCCGCCGAGAACCAACGCCTTCGCGAGATCAGCGCGCGTAACGGTGAACGTCGGGCGAAACTTTGCGCCTATAGGCGACATCGCAAACGATCGAATGTTCTGCAAGATATCGCCCCTCGTGCTGACATTCAGGTTCTGAATATCAGTCATGGGGCGGTAATAAGCACGACCAACCGATAACACTCCGTTAAACGTCTGAGCGGTTCCGAGTGCCAAAGCGTTCGTTACTTTGACCCGCCAGACGCCCGCTGCCGGAAGGTTCAGCGCTACCCGCTCCGATTTCCCGCCTATTCCCGGAAGATTCAGCGTGTTCGATTGAACAGCAAGATTCCCCGCGGGATCGTACACGTACAACGCGAGATCATTCAGACTTGTCAGCGGTCCCCACCCGATCTGAATTGAAGCTACAACCGTATCTGACGGAACCTGGACGGTTGTTTCAAAAGCAGTCCCGGGTTGAACTACACCGGAAAACGTTGACAGCGGATCTGTTGCGAATCCCACCTGGCCCAAGTCGTTCGCTCCACGCCAATCACCAATGTCTCGGTCTGGAAACGCAGCTTGAAGCACGGCAGCGTGCGCGTTCAGCATTCCAGCACCCACCTCGTGCTGATAATACGGGGCGAGCGGCGTTGCCGTGGCCTGAAGAATGTCGCGCACATCAGCCGGCGCGAGCGAAGGGTTCGCCTCCAACATCAAGGCGATCGTTCCGGCAACTTGCGGGGCTGAGAAACTCGTGCCGCTGGCCGTTGTGTAATAAGGAAGTTCTGAAGAACTAAGCCGCTGCATATCTCCATTCGCGATGCCTTGTGCGCCGGTCACGTTGACGACTCCGGATCCACGCACACTAACAACACCTACGCCCGGTGCTACCAGTGTCGGCCGAAACAGCGGACTGGCGAAATCGCCGCGCGAAGAGAAGCTTGCCAGGCGTCCTTGCGAATCGGTCGCTCCCACGCTAATGACCCAGGGAGCAATCGAGTATGGATTCAGCGTGTGTTGGCCGGGACCGGTGTTCCCTGCGGAGAACACGACGTTGACGCCGTTATCAGTCAGCATCTTCGTCGCAATGTTCACGGGATCATTGGTGTCAAATACGACATTCGCCGAGAAGCTGCAATTCAAGACGCGTACATTCAGTTCCGATCGGTTGGTCAGCAGGTAATCCAAACCTTCCAGTACGTACAACAGCGTCAATTCGCCAGCGCTTAGCCCGACGATATTCGCTCCCGGGGCGACACCACTGAACTTGCCATTCGAAGCAGCACCGCTTCCACCGATCACGCCCGCTACAAAACTGCCGTGCCCTTGAAGAAGATCTGTGTTCGATAGATTTGGTGAGGCAGTTGGGTAATTGAATCCAACACTGGCGCTTAACGTATCCGCGAATTTGACGTTCCGCGTGACGCGTCCAGCGAGATCTCGATGTGTTGAGTCAATGCCCGTGTCGAGCACTGCTACAGTCACATTTCGTCCAGTTACAGGAAGACTGGAGTTTCGTGCTTTTACATCTGCATCGTTCCAGGCGCGATCTACTCCGGTTATCGCACGAACTTCCGGCTCCGAAGTCAGCGTCAGGGTGCGGTTTCCATAGATCGAACGGACAGATGCGAATCTCGAAATCGCCATTAGTTGGTTACGGGTTGCGCTGATGGTCATCATCGGTAACGTGCGGAAGCGCAGACCCCCAACTATTCCGATTCCATTGAGCTGAGCGAGATCGGATTCAGTCGGTAGACTATGGTAGACGATGACAGCGTTGATATTGCTGTCGTCAGTCATGTTGTTCAGAGTGATCGCGAGTTCTGGATCGATACTTTGAAGACCAACGCTCGATGTAGGAGCGAGTGCGGCGTTCAAGGCGGCAACACCCGTATCGAGAATGCTATCAGCCCCTGTGACGCTGATTCCCTGTGCCCCGGCCACGATCATCAAGTCAGCGCCTACTAAAGTGATGTTACCGGTTGGAACATTCACCGGCCTACCATCAGCACCCGTCGCTGTGATTCCGTCAGCGCCGGAAATAGTTATTCCGTCAGCGCCGGTGGCAGTGATTCCGTCGCAATGCGCTATCTGACGTGAGTCGGCACCGGTCGCAGTGATGCCGTCCGCACCCGTTGCCGTGATTCCATCTGCGCCCGTTGCGGTGATACCTGACGGAAAATAGAAGTGAATTGAATCCAGAGAGTAGGTGATGCCGTCAGCACCGGTAGCGGTGATCCCATCTGCGCCTGTCGCGGTTATTCCGTTCGCACTGGCAATTTGCAGAGAGTCAGCACCCGTAGCAGTAATTCCGTTTGCACCGGTGTAGGCGTAGCCGTCAGCACCCGTAGCAGTGATTCCATCGGCGCCAGTTGCCGTAATTCCGTCAGCGCCCGTTGCTGTGATTCCGTCAGCGCCCGTTGCTGTGATCCCATTTGGTCCAAAGGTCACCAAGCCATCAGCGCCTGTAGCAGTGATTCCTGACAGTCCTACAAACTGGACACCGTCAGCGCCTGTAGCGGTAATTCCATTTGAGCGCGTGACAGCGATACCGGCGACGGCTGGAGTAGTGATCAAGAGAACCGTCAGCGATAGAGCAAGGAGACGTTGAGCAACTGATTTTCTGGGTCTAATCCGCGCGTTTAGCAAGCCATCACCTCAGTCGGGTTGTTGGCGCAGTCATGCTAAGACAAAGGGGATACGCCTTCGGGGGTGGTCGGAGCCAATCCGGGAGTTGAGAGTACGACGGCCCCTCGTATTTACTGGCGCCGCCTGCCGTTGTTGGTCCAGCGCCTTGGCTAACCTTGTTCAAGGGGATCACTATTCTAGAGTTCAGGAGACCTGCGATTTGTTGCGTTGTTCTTGCGATTTTCCCAAGAAACTCTTTGCGTCGGGCTCCTGATCTCCCTCTGGCTGCTACTCACTAGGTCCAGAGTGCCGCCTGACGGCAATCACTCGGACTTCAGCAGTTGTTGATAGATCTTTCGTGTCTCGGCGCCCGGCTCGACGCCCAGTTCCTTATGTAAGAGCCGCTTTAATGATTCAAACTGCTCTCTGGCTGCGCTTCTGTTGCCGAGACTCACGTGTGCCTTCATTATCAGACAGTGGATGTCTTCTCTAAACGGATCTTCGCGGAGGATGCTTTGCGCGAGTTGCAAAGACCGGGTCCACTCGTCCTGCTTTTGCGCAACGTTCGCCAACTCATGAAGCAGATGTAAATACTGCTCTTTGTAATACGTTCGCTGTTCATCGACCCAAGGTTCGTAGCTTCCCTGCGCAAAATCACCTCGATAAAGCGCAATCGCTTGTTCATAGGCATTCACGCATTCGTCAGTTCGTCGCGCGCGACGCGCACTCTCACCCTGATTTACCAGCTTGTCGAACTCTTCGATGTCAATCCGATACGTTAACTCCGGATTCAACTGATAGTCGCCATCTCGATAAATTATGAAGTTCTGCTTGAGCGGTTGATTACTGTTTAGGGCTTTGCGAATGTGCGAAACCGTCGGGTGAAAATTCTTTTCGACGACGTCGATATCCGTCTCGCCCCAGAACGTGTCAATGATCGCATCTTTCGAAGCACGCCGATGACGTCGTGAAGCAATGAAGCACAAAATGTCGCGTGCACGACGGGTGGTCCAGGCATCGGGAGCCAAAGGCCGCGCAAACTCGCGAAAGATTTCGACCGGTCCCAGCAGATTTATTGCGAGATCAGCAACAGGCTCGGCGTTCAGCGCAATTTCCTGCGGTTGGAATGAAACTGTTTGGGCCTTCAACGAAACTTTGGCAAGCTGTTTTCTTAAATCTGAGGGCAATAGTTCAGCCGCTTCTTCACTCGCGAAGAGCGGCGCATGCGCGACTAGTTGGCACTGCAGCCAATACTCGTAGTCGTAACGCACGGCGAGGTCTATTGCCCTGCGCAGGTGCTCAAACACCTGCGGCTCGTTTCCGAGTTTGAAGTTACACCGCGCAAGCGCGAGCGACGCCTGAGCTTCGTAGTAATACAAGGTATGCTCATGAAAGTAAGCCAGCGCGTCGACTAGCACGCGGGCTGCTGAGATCTCGTCACCTTCTGCGATCATGATGCGCGCCCTGGCGAGTGAAGCAGTGAAATATCCAAGCTCGTTTTTGTCGCGTGGCCGGGAAGAGATAAGACGTTCGATCTGGTTTCGCGCAGTTTTGAGATCGCCAACTAACATAGCGAGCAGTGCTTGTTCCTCGAGCAGTTCTGTACGCGCCAGATTCACTCCGGCCTCGTCGTAGGCACGGGCCGCACGCTGATAGTATTCGTTCGCTTTTTCAATCTCACCGCGCTCGCGAAAGAGATTTCCGTAAGTCTCGAATGCGTCACCTCTGGCCGCCACCAAGTTAAAGAGCTGGCAGCGCTCAATTGCTTCATCCAGGTTTTTCTCACAGGCCGGGAAGTCGCCGAGATACAGGTAGCAATGCGCCATATTCAGGTGTGCCGTTGCCTCCTGTGGCAAAGGAGCCTGATTCCCCTCCCGCCACATCCGTCGCAACCAGCGAAGCGCCTCACCAAAATCGCCGCGCATCATCGCGGGTAATCCGAGGTTATGACTTATCAACCTCATGTACCTGCCGTCGTTGCTGTCCTGCGCGAGTTGTAGCGCGCTACGAAACTCGAGCTCAGCAGGCGTCCATTCACCTAACGCCACGAGGCACAGACCGCGCGTGTTCGCACACTTCATGCGAACGGCGGAACGGTCATCGACCAGTTTCAATGCGCGATCGAGATAACTGAAGGCGAGCGCGTAATCGCCTTCACGTCGAGCGAGAGTCGCGAGTGAATGCAGAGCCTCCGCTTCACCCTCGCTATCGTTGCGATTTTGAAGCAGGCTTGCCGCGCGCCTCAACATCGTCTGTGATGATTCATACTCACCGCGCAGACGCGCGACCTCCGCCCTGTGTGCGAGGACTCGGGGGTGAGTTTCGATTATTCCCGGAGGCAGTGAATCTGCCATTGAGGCGAGTGAGCTAAGCGCGCCTGATGAGATCCAATCGCCGCCCTTGTCGGCAACAACCTCAGCTGCCTGCTCGTAATCTTCGGCTGCGAGCAAATGTCTAACGCCCTGTTCCCAAAGTCCACGACCCAGAAAATAATCGGCATACCGGTGATGTTCAGCAGATACCGCAGTGCGACCTATCTCGCTACGCAAACGCCGCCGCAAGAAACTCTGAAACAATGGGTGTAATCGATATTCCTCACCTTGACCATCGCTCGCGACAGTCAGAAACACATTTCGTTTTACCAGACCAGGCAGTATCCGCGCGCAGTTCATTCCTTTGAAGAGGGCGGCGCACACGTCTAGCTCGATGCGATCGAGCAGGGCGATTCTCAATAACAAACTTTTGACCTGTTCAGGTTCGTCGGCAAACACCTCCTCTGCGAAGTAATCAAAGATGTCCCGTTCAGATTGCCTGAGGACTTCAATGAGGTCGGCTGGTCCAGAGAGGCCACCGCGGGTAGTCATCGTTTTTTGGGCGACTTGCCTGACTAGTTGAAGCGCGGTGATCCAGCCGTGAGTGCGTTGGCGATATTCAGCCAGTTGCTGTGGGGTGAGTTCTAAATCAAAGACCTGACGAAAGAGGTGGCGCGTTTCTTCGTCAGTGAATAACAGGTCTGAGCGATCAATGATTGCGGTCGGCGATTGCGTTCGAAGTCGAGCAAGGGCGAGCGGCGGCATTTCGCGGGAGACGATGACAATGTGCAACACGTCTGGAAGATACGCGAGCAGTCTGTCGATAACAGCGTGTACGGACGTTTCAACCCCGAGATGATGATAATCGTCCAGGACGACTATCAACTTGTGCTCAACCAATTCGAGAACTTCATTGATCAGGACGTCGACAGCGCGCTCGGGATTCTGCGCCAACTCGCCGGCAGCTTCCTGCACGTAGGCGAACATCGCTTTACCGAATCCCGGCACAACCTGTTGAATACCGAAAGTTAGATAACCAAGAAAAACTGATGGATCAGCGTCCGTATGGTCCAATTGATACCAAACGAATTGACGCTTGTGTGTGCGGAGAAAGTCAGCTACGAACGTCGTCTTGCCCGAACCAGCATTCGCGGTAACAAGCGATAGCGGATTTTCAAGGTTGGCAGACAATCGTTCGGCGAGGCGAGGACGGGACAATAGTTCAGGAACGGGACGTGGAGGAAGAAGTTTCGTCCGTAGGAAAAAAGTTGGCTGGGCGCCAGCTGACTCCTTGCTTCCCTCAAGCTGTGAACTTTTAGAAGGTTTACCCTGTCGGGTCCTGGCCATTAGGCTCTGCCTCTGGGCTCTGCGGTCTGCGGGGGGCCGCAGATTAACACACCGAATTGGCCTGATACCACTTTCGCCAAAGTTTAGGACCAGGGCAGGTTCAGATTCAAACTGATGCTGTATATCACCCATCGACGTTCTACGTGACTCTAGCAGTGTCAGGTAACCCAGTTCGGCTGTCGGCTGTCTCAGCGTAATGAAGCGTTGCCGCCAAACTCGCTAGTGAGGCGGCGCGGCCATGCGAATGATCGAAAGCGATAGCCGCCTGTTCACGGGTTAAGTCATAGCTGGCAAATAACTCTGCAGCCTCACTGCGTGTGAATGCGAGCATGTCGTCGTCAATCACCGACAGGGTTTGCTTTGATCGCATTCGCCAAAGAGGAGCCGGCGGTATCGTTCTGCTGGTGATCAGCATGTGAACGTCTGCAGGTAACAATGGAAGCAAGCGCTTGAAGAACGGCACGAGCCAATCGGCATCAGAAACCAGATGTAGATCTTCGATAACGATCAGTAGCGGTGGCCCAGGACTGGACTCGAGTTCATGAACAAATGCTTCTGCGAGCATCATCAATTCGCCATTTGATCGAGTCCGGTCCCAGCGAATAGTGTCCAGCAATCTGCGCAATGGACCAGTGCCAAACTTTGATCGCTGGTTTGAGATGGTTGCGAGCAGATAGTGAAGAAAAATGCGCAGTTCGGTTTCCGGTGCGTCGACCTTGTACCAGGCGATGTAGCGCCCGCACAGCTCAGCAAAATGCAACGCCAGCGTTGTTTTTCCGGTTCCGGTACGCCCGCTGATAACGGTCGAAGTAGCAGAATTCAGGCTCTGCCAAAGCGCATCAAGCAGCCGCGGCCGGCAGACGCTAATCGGCGGAGACGGGATCGCCAACTTTTCGAGAATAAGCTCGATCTTGCCGATTGCCGGGTCGTCAGCGGATTCAACCATAAGCATTAACATTGAAGTTTCCTGCGGTTGGCGAGGACATCTCTTGAGCGTCTACGGACGCCGAGTGGTTCCAGGGCGATGGCCGCAGCGATCGCCTTGAACTCGTCAGGAAAGTTTTATTGCAACGTGGTTGAGAAATTCTTGAGGTTTTAAACAGCGGAAAGCAGATCCACCGATTTCCACCGATACACAGATTAATTTTCAGATAGCGACGGACGAAAATTCTGCGGCCCTATTACTCAACGTCGCTTTCTAAATTTAGTAATCTGTGTGATCGGTGGAAATCGGTGGATCTGCTCAGCTTTTCTTCTTTGGATCCCGATACTCGTCGTAGAAGAGAATATTAAATACGAGAATCAGGCCGGCTGCTGCTGCCAACAGAAAAAAGATCATTGCGAGACCGGGATACCCGAAGATTCGGAAAGAAGTCTCAACCCGCATGAGCATCGCCGCCCCAACGATTAGCGCTGCCACAACTAGGCCCAGGGTGATGCGGTTGGCGACTTTCTGCAGTCCCTCGAGCACGATCTTTTCATCGATCGCATCAACCTTCAGCTCTAATTCATTGTTTCCGATGGCATCCAGTATGCGATTGACGCGATTCGGAAGTTTCTCCGCAAATTCCTTAACTTCCGCAACGCCCGTTAGCAGATTGCCCGGCGACATACTCTTGATGATATTGCGATGAAGGATCTCACTCGCGCGTTCGCGAATTACTGCATTGGGGTCGAAAGTGGGATCGAGTGTGAAGACAATACGGTCCAAGTTTAGCAAAGCCTTCGCAATCATCGTAAACTCGGGTGGCATCCGGATCCAGCAATCAGCAGAGATCTTCGTTATCTCCAGAGCCACCTGCCCAACATTCAGTCGCGATAAATTCGCATCTTGATTCTCGGCAACGAGGTCAACCACGCGACGCTTGTAGGTGACTCGATCAAATCTCTCTTTCGGTTCCCCCATCGTAATGGCAGTTTCTGTAGCGTCTTCACCACGTCCTTCACTGACTGCAAGCAGAAGCCGCAGAAACTTATCCTGAAAACTTCGCGTAACGCGCCCGATCATGCCCAGGTCAAGCAGTGCGATGCGGTCGTCGTCGGTGAGAAAAACATTCCCGGGATGGGGATCAGCGTGGAAGAGACCATCAACGAGCATTTGTTTCAGGTACGCTCGAAACAACTCATCGGCGAGACCTGGACCATCAATCTCAAGCAATCGCAACGGACTGAGCGATGTGATCTTCTTTCCGTCAATTCGTTCCATCGTGAGAACACGACTGGTGCAATAGTCGGTGATTGGTTCAGGCACGATGATGTTTTCAAACTCCGCAACAATCTCACCGATCGCAATCAGGTTGTTCGCTTCAAGTGTGAAGTCCAGCTCGTGAAGCAAACTCTTGCGGAGCTCAATGAGCATGTTTCCAAAATCATATCGCTTCCCTAATTCAGTATGATCATCGATGAACTGCGCCATTTCTGTGAGTGCTTCAAGATCTTCGACGATTCGTTCCCGGATATCAGGTCGTTGAACCTTTACGACGACGGCGCGCCCATCGCGCATATAAGCCGCATGGACCTGGGCCAACGAAGCCGCCGCGATTGGTATCGGTTCAAAATCAGCGAATGCTTTCGACATCCGGATGCCGAGTTCGCCTGAGACAATTCGCTCAACTTCTTCGTACGAAAACGGTTCGATTTGATCCTGTAGTCGGCTCAGCGCGTCTAGATATGGTTGCGGTAATAGGTCCGCGCGCGTCGAAAGAAGTTGGCCCAGCTTTATAAAGGTCGGTCCTAAATTCTCAAGATCTTTGGCAAGCTCTTCGGCGTCGGGCGCACTCGCGTCGTTCAATTCCTCCAGATCGACACCTTCGAGTGCCGCGGCTTGAACGAGATCCGATCGGCCGTACTTGATTAGCAGCATCGCGACATCTTTGTAACGTTTCAGTCGCTCTGGTTTTAAGGAAACGCCCATCCGTTTTTACCTATATTCGGTGCGAAAGGTTGCCAAGCAATCGGAGTGCCTAGTATGCTCCTTTTCGAGTTGTAAATTCAGTGTTTGTCAGGTTATAGACGGAAGTATTACGGAACGGTCACGTGGTATTTCCTGATCCAACCTCACGAGTTGGCCCATCAAGCAGGCGAGATTAATTTTTTAGAATCTAGGAGGCCTATTATGGTTAGACGATTATGGGAAATCGCCCTGGTCCTGTTGGCCAGCGTGATTGCCATCCAGGCCCAACAAGCTGCTCCTGCGGCATCTCCACAGGCAGCTCGGCCGCAGGCACCGAAAACGCATTTGAAAGTCGGCGACAAAGCTCCTGATTTCACCTTGCGAGCCACGGATGGGAACACTTACAAGCTGAGCGATTTCAAAGGCAAGAAGAATGTATTGCTAGCGATGTATGTGCTGGCATTCACCGGTGGTTGAACGAAGGAGATGAAGGCGTATCAGGCTGATCTCGCCAAATTCGAAGCAACGGACACTCAAGTTTTTGGAATGAGCGTCGACAGTATTCCAGCCAACCGGGAATTCGCCAAACAGCTTGGAGTAACTTTTCCAATACTCAGCGACTTCAAACGCACAGTAGTCAAAGACTATGGCGTGTTTATCGAAGAGCAGGGCTTCGGAAATCGCGCCACTTTCCTGATCGATAAAGAAGGAATCATTCGCCACATTGAAGAAGGAAACACCGCGGTCGACCCAAGCGGCGCTTATGAAGCGTGCAGTGTCTTAGACCATAAGAAGACCTCACCGTGAGCAGTTTATTGCGGCGGCACGCTCGCTCGACGGGCAGCCGCCGCACGATCTATTGCCTGCCTTAAACCGTCAGCGCTTAATACCCTGAGCATCACGCCGTTAACGAAGATCGTAGGGGTGCTCGTCACACCGTAGATTTCGCCATCGGTAATATCGTGTTTGATTTCACTGGCATAGGCGCCGCTGTCTAGTGCCGCGTCGAATTTTTGCCGGTTCAATCCGATTTCACTCGCATACTTCTTAAGCGACGGAGTGTCCAAAGCCTTCTGTCGTTGGTAGAGGAGCGCGATATATTCGAAGAACTTTCCCTGCGCGTTTGCCGCATTCGCGGCTTCAGCCGCCTTCAGAGCGTTCTCATGCATCGAGAGCGGAAAGTCACGAACCACTAATCGAACGCTGTTGCCATACGACTTGAGTACCTCTTCAAGCACGGGATACATAAGCCCACAAGATGGACATTGAAAGTCAGTGAACTCGACGACTGTCACAGGTGCGTTCACGTCTCCCCGAGCAGGATCATCATCGGTGCTGATAGCCTGCACCGGCTGCGCTGGCTCGGTGATTAACCAACGAATATCCGCACCTTTGCGTAGTCGTGCAGAGAGTTCTGTTTCCAAACGTTGCTTGTCTTGCTCCTGCAGATAATTACTGATCTGGTTTCGCACCTGATCAAAGTCGCTGCTGATACGAGCCTTGTTGTCGTCGTAGAACTTTCTAACTTCCGCGTCGGTCGGCTGCTTAGCTTTTTCAGTGATCTCAGTGCGGACAATCTGCTCTGGGCCAATACCTCTCTTTTTAGCTTCATCCAGGAGCAACTCGTCATTAATCACCCGTTCGGCTTTTTCTTTAGCGCTTTCATAGGCGCTCATGCGAAGACGATACGCGACGGGTTTCAGTCGCTCGCTGATCATGCCCGCTTTGACAGGTTGACCAGCGACGGTCGCTACCACGGCATCATCCTTCAAGTTCGGCGTATTGATATCAACGACTCGAACCACCGGATACATTTTTTCCAGTCGTTCGACGAACTGGTCCGACAACTTCGCTTCTCGTTCATTCAGCAGAAAAGTCGCTACCTGCGAAGCGGCAGTAGCACTGGGTATCCCAGAAAGGTCATTGGCATGTTCGGCCATGAACTTCTTGATTTCGTCAGGTGTCGGTTGGACCAACTTACTTGATACTTCCCTCGCGTAGAGCTGTTCAGTTGTGATTCCCCGCTTTCGCGCTTCGGCCTGGAGCGATAGCGTATTGATTTGGAGGTCGAGCATCTCCTCTTTGCTTTCAGCTATTTTGCGTTCAACTGACTCGATGTTCTCGCGTACAGCTGGCTCAAACTCTGCGCTCGTGATGGTGCGTCCATTAACAACAACAATAGGAACGGGCGTCGGGGGCGGCAGTGATTTCGCCGGACTCGCGCTGGGCACTGAAGCAGAAGCAGCTGGACTCGCTGAAGATGTCGCTGGTTGCGTCGCCGTTGGTCGCTTGGCAGGCGGTCTTTGTCGAGTTCGCTGCGCAAGGCCGACAGAAACAAACAAACAAATTGCGAGGGAGGTAATCAGTATCTTCATAGGTGTTTGTAGAAAACGAAGGGCATAACAAATTCAGAGCGGATGATACGAGAAGCGTTTGTTAGAGCACAAATACACGTCTGGCGCTGCCTCTGTTGAGACAGCGCCAGTTAAATGCATTGTAAGCTCTGTTTTGGGCCTCAGTGATATCTGATAATGCTGCGTCGGCGCTTCTTGACGGGCGTCCGAACTGCGAGAAGGTCTTTGTGGCGTCCGTTTAGGATGAAGGCCAAACCTTGATGTGTTACGCCCAGCATTCTAGCGGCGCGCGTTACGCTGCCACCGGAAGTCTCCAGCGCCTGTCGGATCAGGTTTCCCTCATACCGCAGAACTTCGGTCTCCAGCGAATACGATTCGCTAATCGTCACCGGAACCTCTTGCGCAACGTTCGCCTTGACTGGCTCACTGTCTTTTGCACTCGACAATGCAGACGACATGAGCCAACGAGCACAATCACCGAGTCGCGTACGGATCTGGCGATTTTGTGAAGCTGCCAGCGCCGACTCGGCCGATAGATAATATCCGTGCAAGATCTCGATCGGTAATTGCTGGCGCATCTCTTCAACCAGAGTTAGTGCGGCCATTCCACCGGTATCTGGATCACCTGCGACCTGAGCTAGTTCAATTGCTCGATCAAGAGCTTTTCGCGCGCTGTCGTATTGATTCAATCTCGCCAGCGCTTTGCCGTGGGTTGTTAGAGCTTCAGCAAGAATCGACTGTTCGCCGCCGGTCTCGAGAAATCTGACAGCCGCGCGGGCAGTCTTCTCAGCAGCTTCGTTCTTGCGTTCCATCAGTAATACCTGCGCTCGAGTATCATCAGCACCTGCGGCACCACCATGATCACCAACGCTCACGTGAAGCGCGCGAGCTCGGTCGAGGTGTTCGTACGCTTCTTTGAACCGACCCAAACTCGCGAACAAGAATCCTTCGTTGTTTTCAACTCGCGCGCGAAAACGTTTGTTACCTGCCTGCTCGAAATGGAATCGCGCGGCGGCGAACTCAACCAATGCGTGGTCGATGTAGTCTTCACGCTCCTGCGAAAGGCCCAAGCCCTTCAACACAATTGCATATGAATTGTGAAATTTGCCTTTCAGCGAATTGTTATTACTCGAGTCGAACAATGGAGCAGATTCGCGATAAATGCGGAGTGCTTCGTTGTAGCGAGTCGCGACTTGTTCAATGATCGCGGTATTGAGGAGCGCTCGCAGTCGCTGCTCACTTTCGAGATCGCCGAGAGCATCGAGTGCTAAACTTAACGTCACTCGAGCTTCGTCGAGGGCGCCTTCGCGCCAATAGCAGATCGCCAGGTCGACGCGTGCTTCGGCAACTTTTTCATTCAATGCCAGCTGTTCAAATAGCGCGGCGCTTTCGCTAATAAGATCCTTTGCGGCTTCCTGGGCACCAGAAACTTGATTCGCGCTGCCCAACCATCCGGTCAACGTACCAGTGCGCAATAACAATTCGGCTTTTATTTCTACGGGCCAACCATCGGTCGCTGGTCTGACACCCAGTCCTTGCCAAAGATCTCCGAGGGCTTCGCGAGCAGCTTGGTATTCGCCTGCTTCCTCCAACTCTCTCGCAGCTTCACATCGACTCAGAATGGTGTCGGGACCCCCGAGCCGGGGGGCCCAATGAACTACAGATGTTTGCAATCCCATATCGCCTCTCCATTTCTGTTATTACGCAAGGAACCTTGCAAGCGTGTCGATTGACGGATATTATGCCCTTGTTCACCCAATTGTCTACTGGGTTTAGCCCACCTTACCGGCTTAAGACCCCAACAGGAGAAGGCCATGAAACTTGTCAGGAACCTAGCAGCTACCCTATTTCTCGCGTGCGCTCTCACCGTTAATGTTTACGCCGGAGATCAACAGACGCCCGGATGCGTAGAGCCACCGACCCAACCGCCACCTGCAACCATTCTAACCAGCGAAGTAGATAAAGCCGATACCCCCTCGGTTACTGACGGAAAAGTTACCATTGAACAAACCACAACCGAGGATTTGTTGGTTAGCGCCCTTTACGCGTTCTTGTCTGTATTCTGACAAGTAACCAACAGAACGACTTGACCTGCCGAGTTAGTCACTCGCGGCATGCTCAAGTTGTCAGTACCGGCTCGTTCGACGTGCTGAAATCAGTATTGGGAGGCGGTGACGTCGATGCATCGTACCTCCACATTGGCGGTGACGCAATAGTTTCGACAAAATTTAAATGCCCGTAAATGGGAGCCCGGTTCTGGTCGTGGCAAGGAAACGAGCAGAACCGGGCTAAGTCGTTGCTACTAACCTTTTAACTGTCTCCAAGGTGTCGATATCTTCGGGCAGCTTGTCTGGTCGAAGTCGCAAAATTCTTGGAAAGCGCATCGCAAATCCGCTTTTGTGCCGCTTGGAGGGTTGGATTCGATCAAAAGTGACTTCAATCACAATCAAAGGCTCTACCACCCGAACTCGCCCGTGACCGAATTCCTGCAACGTGTGGTCACGGAACCACTCGGTCAGGTCTGTTAATTCCCTATCTGTCAACCCGGAGTAGGCTTTCCCGATATTTAGGAGTTCTCCGTCTTCCGTGCTGCGCCGCACTGCGAAGGTGTAGTCAGAAAGGAGGTGCCTTCTCTTTCCGTGACCCACTTCGACTGCGGTGACGACGACATCAAGTGTCGCGATCGCCCGCTTCAGCTTCAGCCAATCCCGACCGCGGCGCCCAGGCTTATAAACCGAAGCCGGGCTCTTAATCATCAGCCCTTCATTCCCGCGAGCTCTTGCGGCCTTGAACTCGTCGTCAAGATCCGCAGCCTCGGTGAAGCGTTTGCCGACCGATAGACGCAAGGCACCCTGACCGGGTATCAGCCGTTCAAGAATTTCTCGTCGCTCGGAAAGAGACTTATTGATCAGGACCTCTCCCGACGCGTAAAGCAGATCGTAGGCGACAAGCACCACCGGCACCGCAATCAGTAACTGCGTCCCAACGCTCTTTCGACCAAGCCGTTTCTGGAGTTCACTGAACGGTAAGATTGCGTCATCGTTTGCTGGAACGATTTCGCCGTCGATGATGACGTCGGTCGGTAACGAATTCAGTGGCCCAACCAACTCCGGAAATCGATGCGTGATCTCGTCCATGGTGCGCGAATAGATCGCCACCCGCCCCTTTTTGACATGAGCTTGTGCGCGGATTCCATCGAACTTGTCTTCAACTACGAACTCGTCCGGCATCGTTCTCGCAATATCAGTCAAATCAGCGGCAGGCGTGGCCAACATGAATTTGATTGGGTGAAACAAACGCATGTTGACGTTGCGCAAATCGCCCACGCGTGCCCGGACCGCTGTCTCTCCGATATCGCCAAGCAACATGTTGGCGTACGCAACGTCATCCAAAGGTCTAGAAAACGCTCGTGCGATGGAGTCTTCAACCAAGCCTTCACGTAAGCCGATGCGGAGATCGCCCGCCAGCAGTTTCACCAAATACTTCGCTTCGAGTGGAGTCGCGTGACTTAAGGCCCCGGTTAAAATAGCCGTCTTGTTTTTCGTACCTCGAGTTTCACTCAAACGCGTGATTATCGATTCCACTTCGGCCAGACTTAAACTCGGAGCAGCGCTTCGTTTTGTCTCAGCGATGATTTCCGCCGCGAGGTCACCGGGGTCTCCCAGCTTAACGTAACGTGGCGACATGTCTTCCCAACCAAAACCGGTCGCTTCACTCAACGCTGTGCTGATGATGCTTCCGCCAACATTGGTAGTCCGCGAATCGCTTTGCGCGAACTGTTGCCCTGCGAAATATCGACTCGCGCGTGTGAGATCAACGTCGTTCAGCTTTTCGAGATACGCGCCAAGCAATGCAGCCTTTTCGAGTTTCTTTGTCGTAGCAGCGATAGAC
>JBKPMX010000036.1:0-23192 GCA_046765655.1 Acidobacteriota bacterium | reverse complement strand
CAATAGCGATTTGTTTAGCGGCATCGCCGCATTCTCACCAGGTTTCGTGCCACTGGACGATGCCACACAAATAGAAACTCTTAGCAACAAGAAACCGCGCGTGTTTATCTCACATGGCACACACGATCATATTCTTCCGATTGATAGTAGCGGCCGTAGAATATCTGCCGGCCTAAAGTCGCGCGACTTCGATGTTACTTACCGAGAGTTTGACGGTGATCATGAGATACCGGCGGACGTTGCCCGTGAAGGGATGAAGTGGGTTACTGCACTTGGTAAATAGGAAGAGCGGGACATCGTCAGTCACCAAGCCACGACCACTTCGCTCTCCTTTCTCAAACGCGCACTTCACCGAAAGTCATAAAGGTGGTATACACCTTCTCACACGATTTGATCCCCGAACGTCTGATCGCACTCAAACAAGATACGCACTAAAGGAGGATCCCAAGAATGCGTCACCGTTATCTTTTTGCGGTTGCTCTTGTCGCAGCAACACTAGTTCCGATCTCAAACTTCTCTCAGGGCGGGCAGACCGCGCAGACAGCCCAGGATGAAACGTCTCGCGGTGTTGCAGGTGGAGGTATTTCTGTCTCCGGTTGGACTGGGCAAATCGACCCGAAGGAAGCCGCGGGCGGTTTGACGCTGAACAGCGCCAAGTTCGCGAAAGAAGGCGATGCGTTCCATGTTGTCACTGGACCAGCTGTTACTTACTGGAATACGAAAAACACAGCATCTGGTGATTACACTGTGAAGGCGACTTTTAAGGAACCAAAGTACATGAGCCTCAACAGTCATCCACATCCGTACGGGATCATGATCGCCGGTAACGATCTGGGAACGGAACAGCAAAGCTACTTGTATTGCTCCGCGTACGGAAACGGCAGGTTTATTGTCCGCGGATTTGGCCCAGCGCCTTTTCAAGTGAACGGTCCCAAACCTACAGACAGTCCAGCCGTGAACAAGGCTGCAGCTATGGGCGAACCGGTAACTCAGGAAATTGCGATGTCCGTAAAAGGCGACAAGGTTGAGTGTTCAATTAATAACCAGGTCGTCGGAAGCTACGACAAGTCGGCGGTAGTGGGTGCGGGTAAACTCAAGTCTACCGACGGTGTGTACGGCATTCGGTTCGCGCACAACACAGAAGTATTTGTGACCGGATTCAAAGTAACGAAGCCTTAGCACCATGGCAGAAGAAGTTTGCGCACACATCGAGGCGATTTCGGAAGTAAAGGCTGCTTCGAATCTCGAGTGTGACGAGTGTGTCAAGATTGGCAGTGGTTGGGTCCATCTGCGCACCTGTCAGACCTGCGGCGTGACCCGCTGTTGCGACAGTTCCCCGAATCGTCACGCAACGAAACATGCAACAGCCAGCGGACATCCGGTTATTGCTTCTGCTCAACCGGACGAACGCTGGCTGTATTGCTATCCTGATGATGACTTTGCTGAGTACTAGCTGATTAATCTAACGAAAGGAATCAGTCGCGGTAATCAATGCGTCTGTGATTCCCAGTTCAAACACCGAATGTCCCGCGTCGGGAATCATCTTCAGTTCTGCCTTCGGCCACGCGCGATGCAAATCCCACGCGCTCACACATGGACAAATGATGTCGTACCGACCGTGCACAATCACGCCGGGAATGTTCTGGATGCGATCGACATGGTCAAGTAGATAATTTTTCGTTTCGAAGAAACAGTTGTTGATGAAGTAGTGACACTCAATTCGCGCCAACGCAATGGACTTTTCAGGTTCGTTGAAATCGTCGATCAACTTCTGGTCGGGAATTAACTTCAAAGCACTCGCTTCCCAGTTGCTCCAGGCCTGAGCGGCTTCCATTCTTACTGACTCGTCATCACTCGTTAGCCTACTGTAATAAGCACGGACCATGTCATCACGTTCCGACTCAGGGATGATGCTCTTGTATTGTTCCCAGTTCTCAGGGAATATAGCCGCCGCACCGTTGTTGTCTTCGTAGAGCCAAGCCGTCTCCATTGGTCGACACAGGAAAATGCCTCGCAGTATCAAGCCCGTAACTCGATCCGGATGCGTTTCTCCGTAGGCGAGTGCCAGCGTACTTCCCCAAGACCCGCCGAAAACGAGCCAACGGTCAACTGCCAGGTGTTCACGCAGACGTTCGATATCGGCGACGAGATCCCACGTGGTGTTGTCCTGCAACGAAGCGTGCGGGACGCTCTTGCCTGCGCCGCGCTGATCGAACAAGACAATGCGGTACGCTTCAGGATCAAAGAAGCGTCGATAGTCGTCGACCAAACCGGCGCCCGGACCACCGTGTAAAAATACGACTGGCTTCCCTTTCGGGTTGCCGCACTGCTCGTAATACAGTTGGTGTATGTCAGAGACTTTAAGATGGCCGCTGTCGTACGGCTCGATTGGTTGGTAGAGAGTTCTCAGTGTGCTCATGTCGGGTAAGGTTACGCATCACCGAGTAAGGTGGCAAGACAGACGTGTGGGATTCCGAGGGGAGCTATCGTCTTCGTGCAAACATTGTGCGTGAGGGCGAAATGAAGAGGGGCGAATCGGTTAGAAGAAACTGGCAAGATAGGCACCGAACTGATCGATCATGACGCCGCTTTCTTTGACGGCACTACTGACGATCAGTACCAGCTGATCTCCGAGAATTATCGGCGACAATGCCAGTAGTACCGACGTAACGATCAGCAGGTTCGAAGTTGCATCTGTCCATTCAACGTTTTTCATATGCTTGTCCTCTCAGCTTGCTGCCCCCTTGGACCATGACTGTTCATGGGTGAGCAGTCACTGACTGCTTTGGGCCACGCGCTTAAGTTTTTAGGGGCATCAAGTGCTGTGAGTCTTCGTGCGACTTCGCGCACGCCTCCATAACGAGCAACGCGTATGCCGTCTCCCGCGGGGCCCTGCTCAACTGGCGTAACCTGCTGTGGATTAGTGGTTTAGTCGGATGACGCAGGAGCATTGCGATTGCCGATGCGAGTGACACGTGTCGGTCAGTCTGCCAGCTTTAGGGCAACTTGATTGGCGCGCGCGAAGAGAGAACGAGGGGAAAGGGAAAAGGGAGGGCGCTTCCCCCTCTTCCTCTCTTTCCCCTTTCCCCTTCCCTGGTTCGCGCGCCGTCATCGCTTCGTAAAAATGTTCGCGGATGCTTACAATTAGATCATCCAATCGAGTAATCAAACCGCATGTCATTCATGAGCAAAACAGCAGCTTTCGTTGGTCTTAACGGACTAAGAGATCTGCTGTCAGATTCAATGGCTATCGACATGGGCGCGGCCGCGACGGTGATTTATGTGCGTGGTCGCGGGGTCGTTGTTGATGAACCATCGCTGCTCGCCGTCGACACCGTTACGGGCGAAGTGATCGCAATCGGTTCCGAAGCGCAGAAAATGTACGGCCGCGAGGCACGAAACGTCACCGTGATCGCGCCGATGGCCGAAGGCGTTGTGGCGGATTTTGAAAAGACCCGCCACATGCTCGCACATTTTGCGCGAAAGGCACGCAGTAGCTTTTCCAGTTTTAGTCGACGCGCATTAATCAGCGTCTTGGCCGGTATCACTTCTGTAGAGCGACGCGCATTACTGAATGCCGCTGAGCATGCGCACATCGGTCGTGTGTGGCTGATAGAAGAAGGAATCGCGGCCGCATTCGGCGCTGGTGTGAAAGTAGACGATGAGCGCGCGTCGGCCGTCGTGAATATTGGTGGTGGAACGACGAGCGTCGCAATTGTCGCGAACGGCGATATCCTTCACTCCAGCCATGCTCGTATCGGAAGCTCAAGCATCAACGCAGCGATCATTAATCACATACGCCGTCACCGTGGACTATTAATAGGGGCTCACTCCGCCGAACGGCTGAAGCTGGAACTCGCATCGGCGACAGTGCCGCGCGATCTTTCATCTGTCACTTCGGTTAGCGGCAGCGATGTCTTGACCAGAGCACCTGCCGCAATCGAGATCACTGCAGGCGAGATTTATCCCATCGCGCAAGAAGTCGTTCGCAAGATCGTGGATGGTGTCACTAAGACGCTCTCGGAGTTACCACCAGAAGTGGCCGGCGATATTTATGAACGCGGTTTGATATTGACCGGCGGTGGTTCGCTCTTCGGAGGTCTTGATGATTTTTTGGCTGAGACAACTAAACTACCCGTTCGCATAGCGGATGAACCGAGATACGCCCTCGTGCGAGGTCTCGCACAACTTTATGATGAACCTCATTGGTTGCGACGACTGAACCGCAGCGACGACGTCATGCCACTGGAAATTGAAAACGATCCTCTCTAGGCAATCAGGCTATACTTACGACCTGCTTCACAAGCTGAATTAAATCCGGATAACGAAGGAGAAGAATATGCGCTTCATCATTGAGGCCTTGTGTCTGTCTTTACTCGTAGCGGCGTTAGCTATTTCCGCAGCGGCACAAACCGCCCCTGCGCCTATCACTGCAATCAAAGCCGGGCGGCTGATCGATCCGGAAACGGGAACGACCAGTACCAATCAAGTGATACTTGTCGAAGGTGAGAAGATCACAGCGGTCGGTGGCAATGTGTCGATTCCAGCGGGCGCGACCGTGATCGACTTATCAAAACTAACGGTCTTGCCAGGGCTGGTCGACGCTCACACTCACATGGCACTCACTTACAAGGAGCAGCCCGAGAACAATTATTACTACCTGACCACCATTATGGATTCCACCGCACTGCGCGCGATTCAGGCGGCTTCCAACGGAATTCAACTTCTCAGTTCCGGTTTCACCGTCGTCCGCGATGTCGGTAACAACGCACTCTATGCTGACACCGCCCTGCGTCAAGCAATCGAACAAGGATGGCTGCCTGGCCCAACTGTGATTCCGTCCGGTCCAATCATCGGGAGTACTGGCGGACAGCTTTGGCCCACACCGGAGGCGTACAAGCGTAACAACATCATGTTTCCCGAGTACATCGACGCCGATAGCCCTGACGAGATTGTGAAAGCCATTCGCCAGAACATGTTGTTTGGCGCACGCACAATCAAACTGTGCATCGACTGCAAACCGTGGGGTTATTCAGTCGAAGACATTAAACTCGCAATTCGGGAAGCAGCAAAGGGTGGCTGCAAAGTGGAAGGCCACGTGCAAACTGCCGACGGCGCTCAACGCGCGATCGATGCCGGCATCTACATCATTGCGCACGGAAACGCACTAACGCCCGAACATCACCAGCAAATGGCGGCGAAAGGAATCTTTCGCGCGGGTACAGATACTCCATTTACCGCGTATCGCGGCAGCGATGCGGCTTTCAAACAAACGGTGGCGAAGTTACGCGATGCTTGGGAGAAGAAAGTGCCGCTCACGTTTTCGACTGACTTCGATTACTGGAATGAGCGCATGAAAGATCCGAAGACAGGCGAATGGCTGACGCGCGGCGACATGACAATAGCTTTCCTGGATACCTGGAAGGCAGCTAACATCCCCAACCGAGACATTCTGTATGCGCTGACGATTAACGGTTATAAGGCCGCGGACGTCATCAAAGAACGTGGGCCAATCAAACCGGGCATGTTCGCGGATCTGATCGCGGTTCAAGGCGATCCTCTCTCCGATGTCGACACGCTGCGAAATGTTCAATTTGTGATGAAGAATGGGGCCGTCTTCAAGAAAGACGGAGTAATGACTCCCGATAAGTTCTTTCACCCCGGTCCAGTGCGCCTGCCCAACGGCAGATGGACTCGCTAACTCTTCGATAGGAGGTCACTCATCATGCAACGCTTCATAGCTCTCTGTGTTCTCGTGCTTGTATTTGTCAGCGCTGGAGTCGCGCAGGATCGCAAAACATTCACCGTTGGCTCAGCGAACGCAGCGCGTGGCCAGAAAGCAACCGGCACGATCGAAGTTCCGGCAGGTAATGATGCGGCACTTAGCATACCTGTAGCTGTGATTCATGGTGCGAAAGCTGGGCCGGTACTTGCGCTGGTCGCGGGTGCGCACGGGACCGAGTACACTTCAATCATCGCGCTCGAAAAGTTAATCGGAATGCTGAACCCCGCCGAGATATCCGGCACGGTGATCGTTGTCCCACTAATCAACATTCCATCGTTCGAGCAGAAAGTTCCACACGTTAATCCAATCGACAAGAAGAGCATGAATCGTTTCTATCCGGGAAAGATGGATGGAACACAAACAGAGCGTGCTTCATTTCTTATTACAAAACAGGTCGTCGAACAGAGCGATCATTTGATCGATTTTCATGGTGGCGATATTGACGAGAGTCTTCGACCCTACAGTTACTGGACCAAAACTGGAAACGAGAAGCAGGACCAAATTTCACGCGAAATGGTGTTAGCGTTTGGACTCGATCACATAATCATCTCAACTGACCGGCCGAAGGATCCCCAAGCTTCGCGATACCTGGAGAACACAGCAACGACCCGCGGTCGAGCGTCGATAACAGTCGAAGCGGGACATGCGGGCACAGTCGAAACAGACGATCTGAATGCTTTGATCAACGGTTCTCTGAATGTGATGCACTATCTGAAGATGCTGCCCGGCACCGTAACACCGATTGAACATCCGATCTGGATCGACAAAGTCAGCACGCTGGCGAGCGAACAAACCGGAATCTTCTATCCACTGGTGAAGCGCGGAACTTACGTCGAACAGGGGATGAAGGTTGGTTATGTGACTGACTACGTCGGCAAGGTCATATTCGAAGCGCGTGCGCCGGTCGCTGGGATTGTCTTGTACGTGTGTGCCGTGCCCTCGATGACTAAAGGTGCGACGATTGCGAACATCGGCACCATCGCACGCTAGTACTCACCAAGGAGATTGAGTTCAAACTTGAACTCTGCTTTCGGGATTTTTCGTGTTGCTTCGTGTGGTTTCGTGGATTCCTCCTTCTGGCGGAAATAAGGGACGATCCACGAAATCACACGAGCCAACACGAATCGTGCAGGGCTTCTCGTTTCCTGTCCAAACCCTGATCTATGCGAAAAATCACCCAAAATTAGTTGCATGAAAAAAGTTGTTCGAAAACCCCTGCTCCGCGGTGTACTACCTACAAGGAACAAATTGTTCGGCAGCGGCGTTAACAATAGTCGAAGCCGACCGTTAAGAAGATGACGCGGTAATCGCGCCGACTACGTAATCAAAGGTTTCACAGGTAATTAGGGAGATTAGTTATGTTGCAAGTACACGCCAAAAATCTGGACACCTTCACTGTTCTTTGTGTGCAGGGCCAGATTGTCACCGGCGAAACCGATGCTCTCCGAGCAGCCTTTTTATCCCTCGCGGAGACGCCGAGAGTCATTCTTGATCTGGCGAAGGTGAGCATCGTCGATGCGCATGGATTAGGAGTGTTGATAGATCTGCGTCAGCGTACGCTGGCGAAAGGTGCACGCTTTGAATTGATGAATGTCAGTCAGCCGCTCAGACGAATTTTTGAGATTACTCGTTTGGATTCTGTGTTCGACATTACGTACGGGGTTGGGTTCTTTCCGGCAGTCGCTCGCGCACGTCGCGTCCCTGTTATGGTACTCAAGCCCTGCGCGTAATTTCGATTAGCCCACCGTCACGAAAGTCTCCTCGCTGTCTTATCCAACCTGATTTAGAATACGCGCCTTCTGCATTGTAGATTGCAGATTGTTGGTTGTTCATTGATCAATCGCAGTAGTTGAATGCCGATCAGTCTCCAATCTTCAATCGCCAATCTCCAATCGTTAAAAGAATGGCGCACTTCGAAACGAATAAGAGAATTCTGCTGATCAGTAACTCGACGCTGTTTGGCAGCGGCTATCTGGATCACGCAGCGCATGAGATCCAGGATTTTCTCGCGACCGCGAAGACAGTGCTTTTCATTCCGTATGCGCTCCATGATCGGGACGATTATGCAGCGACTGCGGCCGCACGTTTTCAGCGAATGGGTTATGAGTTGACGTCCATTCACACCTCTTCAAACCCGGCTCAAGCGGTCAAGACAACGGATGCACTTTTTGTTGGCGGTGGAAATACGTTTCGCTTGTTGAAGGCACTTTATGACTTTGAATTACTGGGACCGATTCGACAACGAGTGGACGAAGGAATGCCGTACATCGGATCAAGTGCAGGTTCGAATGTTGCTGGGCCTACGATCAAAACCACCAACGATATGCCGATTGTAGAGCCACCATCGTTTGCAGCGCTCGGTTTAGTTTCATTTCAGATAAACCCTCACTATCTCGACCCCGATCCGAATTCTCGGCACATGGGAGAAACTCGCGAAGCGCGTTTACTTCAATTTCTGGAAGAGAACGACACACCAGTGGCGGGAATTCGCGAAGGTGCAATGATCAGGATCGAGAGTGGCGAGATGATTTTGAAAGGATCTACTGGCGCACGAATCTTCCGCAAGGGTTATGAACCACTAGAAGTCTCTCCCGGCGCACGCCTGAACGATTTGGTTACCTGACTCGCGCTCTCTCATAGGCGAGTGAAACCGGTTACCGTCGCCGCGCAAGGAATGCGATACGCTTTAGGCTTGTCGTCGATGTTCTACGAATTCAACTCGCTCGGAGTGCGCAGTCGGGAAGGGGGCAAGCGGGCGGTGTGGTCGAGTGCCCGAGGAGTCAACGAGCGGCGCCCCCGCTACGACTCTCATTTCTTTCAAGCGCTAATCTATGTGAGTTCTAGCGCGGGCGCGCTGATTGATCGGATCGCATCTTGAACTTAACGACCGCTTGCTCCCTTCCTGACTGCGCTTTTCCTGGACGTTGAATCAACCAAAAGTCCGATACGCTTCAGCTTGGTTCAACATTCGGCTGACGCTTCTGTAGTTTTTTTAGAACCACCGGCGCACCCGGCTTTGGTATTGGCGGTAGCTGACACCGTGAGATTCGAAGAGATAACTCTCCTCGAGCCGAACCTGAATAGAAATCACAACCACGCCAAGAACTAGCACCGTCAAAGTCAGCGCATTTGGGATCACGAGGAAAAGACCGAGCATTGTGCCCATTACTCCAACATAGATCGGATTTCTTGAAAACCTGAACAAGCCTCTCTCAACAAGCGGTGATCGGTTCTCCTGATCAATTCCAATTCGCCATGATTGGCCCATGTGATATTGAGCGATGAAGATCCAGATCAACGATAAGAGCAACAGTGTGATGCCAATCCATTGTACCGTTGAATGTTCAAGCCAGGTGATTGGTCCAGTGAAGCGATAGAGCGAGGACAGGAATGAATTGACTAGAATCACAAGCACTACGACAGTGAAGACCAGTTTGAAGACGCGCCCGATAAAGTCTTGCGCATCGTCAGACTTCCTAAAGACAACTGGATTTATGCCAGTCATCCTCCTGACTTGATAAAAGCGCCAGAAGAACACGAGTGTAACGTAGGCGATGAAATAGAGAAGAAGGAAATACTTCAAGACCGTCTAATTTTGTCCTGCCTGTTTTCTTACGGCGGCGCTAAACATTGCACTTCGCCTGCGCGAGATCGGAATCCTCGCTCCGCACGACATCACTGCCAACAGTGCCCCGCCCTCTGTTCGCCTTAATTCACGGATCCCATCAAGTCGAACCAATGCGCGACGGTGCGCTCGAATGAAGCCATTCTTTGCTACACGTTGTTCCAGAGTTTGCAGCGACTCCCGGTGAAAGTAACTACGTTTGCCCACCCACACCTGCACGTAGTTGCCCGCCGCTTCAATCCAATCGATTTCGCTTGCGTGAATAACCGTTTCACCTCTGGAAGTCGGCACAACGATCCTTTCGTCGCTGACAGATGTAACCAACCGTTTTTTCAAGCGTCGAATGGTTGCACCAAAACGAGCTTCACTCACTGGCTTAACTAAATAATCAAGCGCCTCCGCTTCAAAAGCGCGAATAGCAAATTGATCGAACGCGGTGAGGAACACTACGGCAGGCATGCGCTCAGGAGTTCGGCGCCGAATCACTTCGAAGCCATCAACACCCGGCATTTGAATGTCGAGAAAGATTACGTCAGGACCAGATACTTCGAGCGCAGCCAGGACCTCGGCCCCATTGCGGCATTCACCTGAAACAGCAAACTCTGGAAATGTCGCAAGCAGTTGCCGCACACCCCGACGGGCAGCTGGCTCGTCATCAGCGATGAGAACTTTCCAAGTGTTCACTGATCCAACTACCCCGGGGGCAGTAGCCCGACTGTCAAGGAGGACTTAGTCACAAAGTTGTTTTGTCTTGGCAGCCGAGCCCTCCTTGACAGTCGAGCTACTGCACCGCTCGATAAGGTAGCCTCATGACGGCAACCGTTCCGCCTTCAGGTCTCTTTCTAACATCCAGCGACGCGTTGCCGCCATGCAGTGCACGCAGCCGCTCGCGTGTGTTCTCAATACCATGACCTGGCGTGATCATGTCAGGATCGATTCCCGCACCATCGTCTGTAACTGAGATCACGAGCATATCACCGTCTCTGCCAACCTCAACCCTCAGCCGACCTGCATCCGGTGTTTTGGCGATTCCATGTCGAATCGCGTTCTCAACGAGTGTCTGCACCGCGAAGCTCGGAACCAATACACTCAACAAAGAGTCGTCGACCGCAAACTCGGGTACTAGTCGATCAGAAAATCGCACACGTTCGATTGCCACGTATTGTCGAACTAACTCGAGCTCTTCGTTCAGTGTCACTTCGTTCTGACGATGACTGCTCAGCGATGCGCGCAATACTTCGCTTAATTGTTCCACGATTGCTACTGCGGCCTGTCGCTCGTTATCACGGACGAGGACGGCAATAGTGTTCAATGTGTTGAAAAGGAAATGCGGATTGACCTGCGCTTGCAAAGCGGCAAAGCGCGCACCCGCGAGCTGCTCGGAAAGCTGTGCGACCTGAACTTCTTGTTCGCGTGCTTCAACAAAATATCGACTCGCGTGCTCAATGCCGACAACAGCCAAATAGACTGCAATGCCAAACGGCAGCGTAATGAAAACCCAACTCAGCCAATCGATCGTCAACATCGCGGCAAACTGCTTTGTGCCCGCTGCCATACCGGTTCGGATCAGGTTCGGATTAAAGATGAGATTCAGAATCAAACCCAGGAGCTTGCCGCCGGTTGCCCAGACCACACAAAACACGAGCGACATGCCGAGATGAAACAACGTGCGCCTAAGAACATGCGGTCTGACAAGCGGCCACCGTCGTGAGATCGCGAAAATAGCCGGTGTAAACAGCGCATAGATCAACCAATCACCAGCTTCCCAGATCAGCTCTCGTGCAGTTGCCGGCTCCCAGCCATTTAGACGGACCTGTGCGACCCGATTGATCGCAGCAAAAACAGCGGGAATGATCCACGCTGCGGACACGATCATCCATGGTCTAAGTCGTCTCGAGGTGGACACGCGCGTCACAGTATCGCCCGATGATTGGTGCGCGCAACACTAATTATTTCGTAGTGTCGTTCAACGACCGTTCACGTCACCAAAACATCCATTCACGTATTGATGGTTGTTATATAGTTCGTCTCACGCTTACGATTTGGAACCAACGAACCGTCAATAATGGCAACATATGTCTGACGCATTACCGCTTCCACCTCGCCCTACGTCGGTCCAGTACGAAAAACTAGCCGAGCGTCTGCGCGTGGCATGTCAGTCTGGTGAACTCGAGGAGATCCGAGGATGGGCGACTAGGTGGATCCAGACAGTCGCCGACAAGCGCGGATTAGATTTTCAAACACAACAAATGACACAAATGGGCTGGCAGGTTGATTGGATCGGTCGAGACTGGAAAAAACATTCAAAAGAACACGCGCGGCCATGTTCGTCGAGTGGAGCACGAGGTTTTGTCGCGCAGGTACATGACTTCGCGAGCTGGACCAAATTCGTAAAGTTTGTCGAGGCACTCGCGCAGTCGAAATCACTCGTGGCCAGATTTGAACAAGCAGCAGATGCAATCGTATCCGGCGACCTCACGACCCTCGATCGACTACTTGGTAAACATCCTGAGCTGATCCGCGCACGTTCGCCTCGGAGACATCGTTCGACGCTATTGCACTACACTTCGGCAAACGGAATAGAAGACTTCCGGCAGAAGACTCCTAAGAACATTGTTGAAATCACGCGGCTACTCTTGGCCGCGGGAGCTGACGTGAATGCCGAGTCAGATGCTTATGGTGGACGCTCCACAACCTTTGGGCTGACCGCGACAAGTTGTCACCCTCAAGATGCAGGCGTTCAGTTACCATTGATGAGCTTACTGATTGATCATGGGGCAATCATCGACGGTCCTGATGGTGGCAGCGCAGTGCATGGCGCGCTCTACAACGGTCGCGGTGAAGCAGCCCAATTCCTCGCAGAACGCGGCGCAAAATTGGACCTTGAAGGAGCAGCCGGCGTCGGCCGTCTCGACATTGTGAAATCGTTTTTCACTGGCGATGGAAAGCTCAAGCGACCAGCGACGCAGCAGAAAATGTTCAATGCGTTTGCATGGGCTTGCCAATTTGGGCACGCAGACGTTGTCGATTTTCTTTTGCATCGAGGAGTGTCTGTCGGTGAAGCATTGAAGCATCACGGTCAGACTGGTTTGCACTGGGCGGCATACGGTGGTCATTTGTCGATAGTGGAGTTGTTGTTGGACCACGGAGCTTCGGTTCAAGTGAGGGATCCAACGTTCGATGGAACACCACTGGAATGGGCGCTGTATGAGTGGCGGCAGTTGAAAGGAAAGAACAGACAGCCGTATTACGCCGTCGTTTCAACTCTCATTAAAGCTGGAGCGAAGTTCGAACCGGATCTATACGAAGCGAACGAGGAGGGGCGACGAGCTTTGAAGATGTTTCGGTCGGATCGGCAGATGGCTGAGATCTTGAGACTGAGTCCTATTCGAAAGTCGTCCGAAACTAACGACAGGATTTCAGGGGGACAACGATAAACCCAGGACGGGATTACCATACTTACGGAGTACAACCATGAATCCACCACAAATTGAGTGCGAGCAGCATCACACGATTCTTAAGGTCGATGACATCCACTCCGCCGTTGAGTTCTACACACAGAAGCTTGGCTTTTGGCTAGCGTTCGAATGGGGAAATCCCGTCACTATGGCCGGAGTGAACCTGGGGAAACACTCACAGATATTCCTTGAACTCGGTACATCGAATCCGCAGGGCTGCGCGATGTATTTCGTCATAAACAATGCGGACGAACTATATGAGTTTCATCGGGCCAATGGAGTTGAACTGAAGTGTGTTCCCGGCGATAGAAATTATGGGCTGCGAGATTACGGCGCAAAAGATCTATACGGCTACGAACTCAACTTCGGACATCGTCTGCCGGAATGTGAGCCGGACGAGTAAATTAAGCACAGCGGAACGAAGCATGTCGAAAACGCGGGTCATCGAGGCGGTTCAAAAACTAGATCTCACAACCACTAGAGCCATACTCAAAACCAAGCCTTCGCTTCTTAACGTTTGGAACCGGCAAGGTAGAAATCTGCTGCACCTCGCATGCGGAGCAAACGTAAAAAAGCTAGGCGTACCCGAGGCAACCGCGGCGCGGATGGTCGACTTCCTGCTCGATCAAGGAATGAAGATCGAGGAGCCAGGACGCTCAGGTCGAGATCCATGCACGCCACTTTTCTTCGCTGTTGCCTTTGGTCGAAATCTTACCGTCGTCAAACTGTTGATCAAACGAGGAGCCAAGCCCTCTCTCGCTCCCGGTGGCGGTCTCTTTGCTGCAGGCTGGTGGCAAGATCTAAAAATACTAGACGTCCTATTAATGAATGGCGCTCAGATCGATGTGGGCAGTGATGGCACACCTTTTATGGCCTGCTGGTTATGGAGAAGATTTGAAGCAGCGAAGTTTTTGGCAGTCAAAGGAGCGAACGTCAACTTCATCGACCCAAGAAATGGAAAAACAGCGCTACTCTATGGTGTCGAGCGAGAGTATGAACCCTCGCTTTTGAAATGGTTGGTCCAACATGGGGCTTCACCTGACATTGAAGACAACAGCGGTATCACGGCAAGATTGAAGGCGGCGCGTAAGCGTGACAAACGGTACCTAAGAGCAATTCAATGACATCACGGCTCCTCTATGTAGCCTTTGTGGATCTCAGTGTCTCTGTGGTTAAGATTTTTGCGATTACAGGAACTCAACCACAAAGACACAGAGAACACTAAGGATCCACAGAGAAACTAATCGGCGCTTTTCTCTTCAAGTACCGATAAAATGTTTCCAGCTGGATCCTTAAACCAGGCGATTTGAGGACCTTGAGGGCCTCTGGCTACACCATTTTTATCCGTCTTTAGATCGGGCATGTTGTACTGCTCAAATCTGATTCCTTGTTTCTTCAACGAGGCAACGGCCTGATCAATGTCATCCACCGGAAAGTTCAGAACCGTGAACGTTGCTGGAGCATGATTTGGCTTAGGATAGATGAATACGGGTGTCCCACCGGTTTTGAGCTCCAGACCCTCTGGCGTTTCTGAAACCTTCAAACCAAGAGTGTTTGTGTAAAACTCTTTCGCCTTCTGAAGATCGTTGACAGAAAAACTCGAAAACGCTTCCTTAACCTTGAACATGACTTACCTTTCTTTCGGGATTGGAGACAGTAGGATGGGGGGCTTACACGTTCAGTCTACACCATTCGAGGTCACGTGGTAGCGGATCTCCAATTTACAAACAACATCTCTCAAGATTAAAAGAAGAATACAATCTCAGACGATCGCGAATGAAAAAACTTATCAACACGGAGAAACCATGAAACCAGCTGCAGCCCTGCTTTTGCTCCTTGCTTCTCTACTCTCTGTCTCTGCGCAACAGCAATCTGAACGTCAACAATTCATTCGCGTTGAAGCTCCGGCCATCGCGCTAAAGAACGTTCGAGTGATCGACGGAACGGGCGCAGCAGCCGTCGAGGATCAGACGATCGTCATCGTCGACGGCAAGATCCAGTCTGTAGGTCCTAGCTCTTCAGCATCCATTCCCGCCAACGCGCAGCTTCTGGACCTCAAGGGGTATACCGTCGCACCGGGTCTCGTTGGAATGCACGACCACATGTTCTTTCCAATGGGCGGTTCGCCACCGATGTACTCAAACATGGGAGGCAGTTTTCCTCGACTGTATCTCGCGTTGGGTGTCACCACGATTCGCACTACTGGCAGCGTGGTTCCCTACACTGATCTCGAGATCAAGAAGTTAATCGATAACGGACGCATGATTGGTCCAAAGATGCATATCACTGCGCCATACCTGGAAGGTCGTGGTGCATTTACCCCGGTAATGCATCAACTCACCGGCCCAGATGACGCGCGTCGCATGGTGAACTTCTGGGCCGACTCAGGCGCGACGTCTTTCAAGGCGTACATGAATATCTCGCGCGACGAGCTACGGGCGGCTGTTGAAGAGGCACACAAACGTCAACTCAAAGTCACTGGCCATCTTTGCTCGGTCGGCTATCGCGAGGCAGCCGAGATCGGTATCGACAATCTCGAACACGGCCTGATGGCCGATTCAGAATTCGTTCCAAACAAGCAGCCTGATCAGTGTCCAGCCGGCGGCGCAGTGCCTACAAGTTTGCGACAACTAGATTTGAATAGCTCCGCCGCACAGGAAACAATTCGCACGCTTGTTTCGAAAAACGTCGCGATCACTTCAACGCTGCCAGTGTTTGAGGCTGGCGGCGCACCGTTGACACAGAGCGGCATCGGAGCCGCGAGTGCTTTGATGAATCCACGAGTGTTTGCGGTGATGTCTTCAGAAGCTCGCGTGCGTTATCTAACTGCGCGCGCTCGCGTGTCGTCGACGTCCGATTACGTCACGCTGCTACGAAAAGCGATGGACTTCGAGCGAGCATTTGTAAAGGCGGGAGGCTTGTTGATAGCGGGACTGGACCCAACTGGCAATGGTGGCGTCGTCGCCGGCTTCGGCGATCTGCGCGAAGTGGAGCTGCTCGTTGAAGCGGGCTTTACTCCCGTTGAAGCAATCAAGATCGCGAGTTTCAACGGCGCGAAATTCCTCGGCGAAGATGCCCGCATCGGTTCGATTGCACCTGGCAAGCAAGCAGACTTGATGGTTATCAAAGGAAATCCCGCGGCGACAATCGCTGACATTGAGAAGATCGAAATCGTTTTTAAAGACGGTGTTGGTTACGACTCGGAGAAGTTGATCCAATCGGTTCAAGGTTTGGTTGGAATCAGGTAAGCAGCTCAAAGATCAAGTTTGAGGGGCGCAGTAAGGAAGGGAGCAAGCGGTGGATTGAGTCAAGTTACGAAGGCGACATCTAGCGCGCCCCGCTTCTTTTCTTTCCGCGACATTGACGATCGTGTGAATTGGGCGGGGGCGCGCTAGTTGGTCGCTAACTCAGTTGAATCTACTACCGGTTGCCCCCTTCTTACTGCGCCAGCCAAACTTAATCAATCACCGCTCCACTTCAACCGCCCTCAAATACTCCGCCACTTCAGTCTTGCCACTGAACTCCGCCCAACCACTTGGCAGTCCATTGAATTCGGTGTCGCGAATGGACGGATCGGCGCCGAGCTCGATAAGCAGTTTCACCATTCCAAGATGGCCGCACATTGCTGCGTTGTGTAACGCTGCCGTTCTGGAAACTTCATTCACATCAAAGCCGAGCTTCACCATCAAGCGAATCGCATCACGTTTGTCTCCCTCGGCAGCTAGTTGCAACAACTGCGCCCGATGAATACCCAATCGATTGATCAATTCAGGTGTATTAGCCAGCAACGATCGGACGCGCGCTTCGTTAGCAGCGAGGCATGCGGCTGCGAAGTCATCCAGCTCTGACAGCGCAGACTCTTGAGCGCCGTGCTTGAGCAGATACTCGACGATCTCTTTATTGTCGTGGAGCACAGCAAGCTCATAAGGCGTCTTCTGCAACCTACTATCCGCGCGGTTAACATCAACGCCATACTCGACGAGCAGTTTCATTCGCTCGAGCTGATTGTATTTGGCAGCCCAACCCATTTGCTGTTGGAGCATTTCACTCGGCGTACCAAGCTTGTTGCCTAATCGTTGAAACCAAACGCCGTCGGTAGTTTTTCCTAAACCATAGTCGAAAAGAAGTTCAAGATGTCGCGTTCCACCTGTGAACATACGGTTATATAGAGCCTGACTGTCGTTAGGATCCGCGCCTGCTTCGAGTAAGAGACGAGCGAGTTGATAACAGTATTGGTGCTCGGGTTGATGTTTCGGTCCACGCTCCCCTTCGCCAAATGCGCCGGTCAGCGCGGTAAACAAATACTGACCGTCCCACAGAAAACCCGCATTTGGATCAGCTCCGTGTTTGAGGAGGATGTGAGCAACCTCGAGAGTCGAGTGAGCTGCATTGGTGCTGTTCAGACGCGAGTACGAAGCGTATAGAAGAGGTTCCCAATTGTGCGGTCCGCCGCGAGTTGTCGCCAGCGTAGGTTCTTCCTGAAGCATGCGAGTGACGGTTGCGAAATCACCGACAGTCGATGCACTAAAAATGTTCTCGACAGCCAGCGACGGATGCGCAGCGAGCAGTTCGCGCGCTCGCTCGTGGCGCTCGACACGATCTGATTGGTAATCGAGACAGGCGAGACGTACAAATTGATCCGCAGCTGATTCTATCTCGCTTTCACTTGGCACAAAGGTATGGCGCTCGACGACCTCTACGTACTGCTTGAGCTTCGCCCAACTGAGAAAACCATAAGAGCGCGCAACAACAAGTTGCGCATCACTCAGTTGAAATTCTTTGCGAGCGTCTTCGGGCGTTGGATGAAATTTGCGAACGCGGGCAACGGCATTGCGGTCGTTCGCACGCACCGCATTACGCAGAGTCTTTGCCTGCTTGCGAAGATTCTCGATGGATGGATTGGATGGAAGTTCTTGAACGGGCATAAGCGATCTCCTCTCCGTTTTCACGGTGGTTAAGCCTGCGGTCCGCTGCAACAGGCGAAGGAGTACGCTTTGCCAAGATTAATTGAAGGTCGGTGGGCTTAGCCCTTCCCGCGGACCGGCGGCGTCCGAAACGCTCAGCGGAGAGATTAAGTGATGAGAACAGTCGCCGCAAGACAACCAGGATGAAAGCACTTCTTAAATCTTGTAATCTTAATCCTGTCGAACTACGAGGAGGGCTTATGCGCGGATTGAATATATTTGCAGCGACGGTTCTGGCACTGATTGTTGTTGTTTCTGCTACCGCACAAAACAAACGGACAGTCATTCAGGTCAGCACATTGCTCGATGGCCGTGGTGCTGTGATCAAAGACACGCGCATTGTCATTGAAGACAACAAGATCGTCCGAATCGATCCCAAAGCAACACCAGTCGATTACGACTTACGTGGATTCACAGTACTTCCTGGTTGGATTGATTCACACGTTCATATCACCTGGCACTTTGGCCCTGAAGGAAAGAACGCAGGGCAGCTGGGAGCCAATTCGGTTCTGACGAAGGATGTGGAGAACAATGCCCTTGTTACTTTGATGGCAGGATTCACGACTGTGCAGAGCGTCGGTGCGCCTGGAGACTTACTGTTACGTGATGCTATTGCTAAAGGAACTTTGCGCGGACCGCGAATTTTCACGGCAGTTGAACCACTCTTCGGACAGGGCGAACAAACGGGCACGCCGGAAGAAATTCGTGCGTTTGTTCGAAGACAAAAAGGTGCCGGTGCGGATCTAATCAAGATTTTTGCTAAGAACAGCGTACACAGTGCTAGCCCATCGCTGTCGCAGGAACAATTAAATGCTGCATGTGGCGAAGCAAAAGCGCTTGGACTCCGAACGCTGGTCCATGCCTACGGGGATGCGGTCCCAATGGCAGCACTCGCTGGTTGCACTGAGGTTGAACACGGAGCATTAGCGACCGATGAAGATCTTAAGATTCTTGTCAAGAATGGGACCTGGCTGGATCCACAGGCGGGACTTGTTATGGAGAATTATGTATTGAACTGGGAAAAGTTCTCCGGTACTCCGGGCTATCCGCCGGAAGTGCTTCCACGGATCAAAGATCTGATTCCGACATTTCAGGACTTTGCGCGACGCGCGTTTAAGTTTCCTGGACTCAAAATTGTTTTCGGCTCTGACGCAGTGGCTGGCGCACACGGAAGAAACGCAGAGGAATTCATTGATCGAGTAAACAATGCGGGAATGGATCCGATGCGTGCCATGATGTCGGCGAATTCGTACGCCGCCGAAGCGATGGGAATGGCCGACCAGATTGGCTCAATCGCGCCAGGTCTGCAGGCGGATATCATCGCGCTCGACGGAGATCCGTTGAAGGACATTACCGCCGTTCGTCGCGTTGTGTTCGTGATGAAAGGCGGCGCAGTTTTTAAGAACGAAGCGTCAGTCCCTAAACGCGGTAGTGGCGGGGCTCGTGATCGAAACTGACTGATGCCTCGCGTTTCGGTACTGAGTGTTCCTACGTTAAGATTTTAAAAATTTTCTCCCGATGATGGTCGATTCTGACGTCCCTCGTTCGATAAACAGTTGAGAGCGACCAATTGGCGCCAACACAGCAACAAAGGAGACATTAAGTTATGGCAAGCGTGAGCGCGAGTCCCAAAACGAACGAGAACGCCGAAACTGCACCGGCACAGAAGATCACACCAATGCTCTGGTTCAATGACAACGCAGAACAGGCGGTAAACTTTTACACCTCTCTGTTTCCGAACTCGAAGATTCTAAGTATCGAACGATATGGTGAAGCGGGTCCGGGCCCGGAAGGCTCGGTGATGACGGCAAGTTTCCAAATAGCCGGACAGCAATTTGTCGCGCTGAACGGAGGACCGCATTTCAAGTTCACTGAGGCCATCTCGTGGGTCATCTACTGTGACTCACAGGAAGAAGTCGACCATTATTGGGAAACGCTGACCGCTAACGGTGGTGAAGAATCACAATGCGGGTGGCTGAAAGATAAGTATGGCCTGTCGTGGCAGGTCACGCCGAGACTTCTCATACAGCTCATTCAGGATCCGGATAAACAGAAGGCAAATCGCGTCTTTCAGGCGATGCTTACGATGAAGAAGATCGAGATTCCGAAGCTGATCGAGGCTGCTGAGCAACAGTAATCTCACTGTGGGCCAATCATTCGACATCGCTGTCGTTGGTGCCGGTGTTTTCGGCACTTGGACCGCGTACCTTCTGCAACGAGCAGGCGCGAAGGTCTTCCTTATCGATGCTTACGGTCCAGGTAACAGTCGTGCCAGCTCTGGCGGCGAATCGCGGATAATCAGGCTTGGCTATGGACCAGACGAGCTTTACACGCGGTCATCGCAACGCTCATTCCCATTGTGGCGCGAGCTATTCGATAGAACGGCACCGAACCTCTTCCGGCAAACCGGCGTTCTGTGGCTCGCGCACGAAACTGACCGTTACTGCGAAGCAACACTGTCGACACTCAAAACGGTTGGAGCAAACTACGAGCGCTTAAGTCGCGAAGACCTCGTCAATCGGTACCCGCAAATCGAGCTCGGAGCAAGCAGCTGGGGGATACTCGAGCCCGATGCGGGTGTGCTAATGGCACGTCAAGCGGTGCAAGCGGTTTGCTCAGCCGCTCAAGCCGAAGGTGTTACTTATATTCAACAAGCGGTGACACCTCCGTCGGCAGCAAACCGACTAGAATATCTTTCGACGATTTCCAGCGAACAGATCCACGCAGAAAAATTCGTCTTCGCGTGCGGTCCGTGGCTGCCTAAACTGTTTCCATCTTTACTCGCGGATCTCTTCTACATCACTCGACAACAGGTTGTCTTTTTTGGTGTACCACCAGGCGACGTCAGATTCAACGCCGATGCATTGCCGGCGTGGATCGATTTCAATGATCTTGTCTATGGACTACCTAACCTCGACAACCGTGGATTGAAGTTGGCTAGCGATGCGCATGGTCCGCAATTCGATCCCGATACGGGTCAGCGGGTACTTTCTAATGAAGACATCGCGGCTTTTCGTAGTGTTCTGGCAAAGCGACTCCCAGCGATGAGCAATGCACCCGTGCTGGAAAGTCGGGTATGTCAGTATGAGAACACTTCAACGGGCGATTTCTTAATCGATGGCCACCCGGAGTTGTCGAACGTGTGGTTTGTGGGTGGCGGTTCCGGACATGGATTCAAACACGGTCCCGCAGTTGGTGAGTACGTTGTTCGATTGTTATCGGGTGAAGTGACTAAGGAGCCAAGGTTCTCGCTGGCGAGTAAAGGAAAGGTTCAGCACCGAAAGGTTTACTGAAAGACGTCCGCCAATATTCCTAATCGACTGGAAAATGAAAGTGGCATGCGCTCGAAAACTCGACACGCATGCCACTATGGCGAGCACCGCGCGTTCGCTATGGCTTCGGATTAGCGTGATACTCCTCGAGGAGCTTCTGCGCCCTGATGCTGGGACTAATTAACGCAAGCTTCTGTGACCAATCATAACCGCTGAAAACTCCCACGACCTCCGCATTGGAGTTATAAACCGGGCTTCCAGAAAAACCGTCGCGGCTGTCGATCTTCACTGACCAATATTCCTGATTGCCGAGCATGTAGTTGCCGTAAAAACTTCCGTGCGACACAACTTTGTCGCCGTGCGGTCGCGCTATCAGAAACAACTTGTCGTCCTTTTCCGGCGCAGTTTCGAACTTGGGAGCCTTAACAGCTTTGGCCCTGCACATCTCCAACAATGCCAGATCAGCTTCTTTATCGACCTTGATTACTCTCGCGCGACAGCCATCAATAAAAACTTTCACGGCCAGTTCGTCAGACGGACGAAACCCGAGCATGACCTTTTTGGTATTGCTGAGATTACCGGAAATCACGTGATAAGCGGTCATCACCAAACCGTCGCCTACCATGAAGCCGGTGGCGTAACCATTTGGGCCGACGTCAAACAACACAGAAATCGCGTGCTCGATAGCGTTTTGACCCTTTTTCGAAAATTCCAGTTCAAGTGAAACTGTATAGCGTTCCTGTTGTTTGACCGATTTGGTCGGGCCGTTGTCAGCTATACAAAGCGGCGCCAACAGGATAGTCATGAGGGCCATGCCGGTAAGACTGAAAAGCTTACGTTTCATCGGAGCCTCCGTTATTTCTTTCGGCTAGTTGTAAAGACCAGTGAGCGTAAAGGACTGCAGGTGTTGCCCAATCCCAAAAAACAATGGGCCTCGGAGCCGTTCCGTCTCTAAAAAAGACCGGAACCAGCTTCAAACCGAGGTCGACTTCGAGTGCCTTAGGAAATGAACCGCTGCATTTTAGGCTGACGGGTGCGGTTTCGCAATATTTTTACGTTAGAGCTGGAGGGATGATGCGCCTGACGTATGGCGCTGCTATTTCGAATTGGCGGAAAAATTATTCGCAGGAGGTAGGCGAATGCGTCAACTCATGAAGAGTCCTAAGAACTACTTAAGAACTTTTTGATTTCTTACTAAGGATTTCCTGATCGGCTTTGATTTATTCTTCGCGGCGCTGTCGGATAGTCGGGCTAAAAGATCGGAAATGCTGAGAGCGCGCGGCATGTTGAGCACTATGAAACAAAACGGAGGTATTGATGTTAGGTCAGAATTCTCTCTGCGCACTTCTGCGTTCTCCGCAGTTCAGTGGTAACAGGGGGGTGGGGGCCGGGTTACCGCTGAGCGCGGAGAACCCAGAAGATGCGCAGAGATTGAAAGTCAGACCAACTCAATCTCGCGAAGCAAACAAGTAATGGGCCAGGACCATAAAACGAAGGCGGAACCGAACAGGAAAGGAGCAAGGAGCTCGAATAGATAACCAAAAGTGAACACGCCTCATCTCGCGCAACTCATCTCGCGCAACTCATCTCGCGCAACTCATCTCGCTGCCGCCGTTGCCGTTGCCTTCGGCGTCGGAGTCGCCGCGGGAATTTCTCAACAGAGCGAGGTGTTCGCTGGACCGCAGCTGGGGAACTTACTCGATGGACGACGACGGATATCGCTGCGCGTTGCCGCCGCCGGGAAGTTTACTGGACGCGGCGGAGACGGATATCGCTGCGCGTTGCCGCCTCCGGGAAATTTACTGGACGCGGCAACGACCGAGATCCCTGCGCGTTGGCGCCGCCGGGAAATTTACTGGCTCGCCGCGGAGACGGATATTGCTGCGCGTTGCCGCCGCCGGGGAACTTACTCGATGGACGACGACGGATATCGGCGCGCGTTGCCGCCGCCGGGAAATTTACTCGAGGCGTCGCCGGGCGGTTATTGCGATTACGGGGTGGCGCACGTGGTCCAACCAAGGGAATTAATCGACAGGGTGACGACCAATTGGTCGCGTGATGCCGCGCCGCAGATCGGCCGGTTGTACG